>NZ_JBMYXF010000029.1:0-37988 GCF_049608145.1 Halocynthiibacter sp. | reverse complement strand
GATCGGGTAACGGGCAAGATCGATCAGCTCCTGCCCGTTGTTGTTCATCGTCATTGCGCCGCGGTCGGGGTGATCGTGCGATCCTGATGGGGATCGACCTCATAGCCCGCTTCTTCTGGCTCATCATCCAGCATTTCCGGCGGGAACCCCGGTGCCAGAATTTCATGGCCCGTCGCATCTTCTAGGCGACGAATGATGTTCGGGGACAGCTCTCGTTCGCCATATTTCTGAATGCCGTCTTCAAAAATATTCACCATCATTGGTGAAATTTCCAAGGGCACGTTGTTGCGCTCTGCGATCTCTTGAAACAGACCCACGTCTTTTTTCACAAGGTCCATGGTGAAAGAAATATCACGCGACCCATTCAGGATCACCTGACTTTCCGTGATATGAGAGAAAGAGTTTCCGGAACTGATTTTAATCGCCTCATAGGTCGTGTTCAGATCCATGCCGGCGGCTTTCGCTGTTACCAGCGCTTCGGCATTGGCCACCAGATGCACGGTGGCCAGATAGTTTGTCAGCACCTTCAAAACAGAAGCTGAACCCAGATCACCCGTGTGCAGAATACGGCGCCCCATGGTCGTCAGAAGCGGCAAAATGCGTTCAAACGTGGCGCGATCACAGCCCGCAAAGATCGAGATATTTCCGGTATCCGCCCGATGACAGCCGCCAGACACAGGGCAATCCACCGCGACACCGCCAGCGTCGATCACCATCGCGCCCAGGCGTTTGGCTTCGGCTTCGTCGGTTGTGGACATTTCCATCCAGATTTTACCCGCCTTCACTTCGGGCAGCATTTCCTGCATCACCGCATCTGATGCGGCCGGGCTAGGCAGGCAGGTGATCACCGCATCGCATTCGCGCATCAGTTCCGCAGCGCTTCCCGCCGCTTTGCCGCCTTTCGCCACAGCCAGATCGATCAGGTCCTGGTTCAGATCAAACACAGTCAGATCAACCCCGTTTCGGATCAGGCTGCCCGATAATTTGGATCCCACGTTCCCAAGACCAATAAAGCCCACTTTGTAATCAACGCTCATGCGTGTCTCCCTTTGATTTGGAGGAATGGTGACTTGACGCAAAGCAAAATTAAAACAAATAATAAATGAACCTGACCCCATAATTATTTGTATATATGTCGACACCTCCACATCTGCCGCTTTCTGATCTGCCCAATCTCACCTGGCTGCGGGCGTTTGAGGCCTCTGCCCGCCTGCAAAGCTTCACCGCAGCAGCGGAAGAACTGTCCCTGACCCAAGCCGCCGTCAGCCATCAGGTGCGCAGTCTGGAAAAAAGCTTTGGCGTGGCTTTGTTCCAGCGCGGTCCCCGCCGTCTGACCCTGACAGAGCTGGGCCATGCCTGGTATCCGACCGTGGCCCAGGCGCTGCAGGATATTGCGTTTTCCACACGTGGTCTGCTTGGCCCACAGAAAACCCGCGCGCCCCTGCGCACAGTGACTTTGCGCGCGCCAATTTCCACGGCTGTTTTGTGTCTTGCGCCATTTTTGGGGCAGTTTCACGATGAAAATCCCGGAATTTCCATACGCCTGATTTCCGCGATCTGGGCAGACAGCACCCAGGACGGGGAAGTTGATATAGACATACGCCTTGGCCCTCATGGGACACTGTCGCGCCGGGCTCATCTTCTTTCAGATGAAACGATCCGCCCGGTCGCCTGTCCGGCATTGGCGGCACAACAGGCTGATCTTACAGATGTTCTAAAGCAAAATCTGATCCACATTCACGGATATCAGGATCACTGGCTGCGTTTGACCCGTCAGGCAGGGCTTGAACTGCCACAGCAGCGCGCGCCCTTGTTTGTGGATACCAGCCTGGCGGCCATTGAACTGGCGGCGGCGGGCAGTGGGGTGACCATGTTGATGCAACGTTATGCAGCCCCACATCTGGCATCCGGGCGATTATCAGAACTGCCCTGCCCTGTGATGCCAATGGAACAGGGTCATTACCTGATGCCATCGGAAGGACCCGGACCGCAAAGCGCCGAGGTCAATCTGTTGCGCGACTGGGTTGTAAACCATTTTTCCAGCCACAGCTGATAAGGCAGCGATCATTTCGCTGCCTTATCCTGCTATCTTAGCGAAGCCAGATCGCACCGCTTTCGCAAAGCGCCTGACAGTCGCTTGCATCACGGCCCAGGTCGCTGAAGTTCAGGATGTTGTGCATCGCGGACCCGGTGAAACGTGGATCATCACATTCGTTGTCATTCGAGAAATCGCCAGAATCATCGCCGAAGTTTACCTGGGCGCACATTTCTGCCGGGAATTCGGCCTGTGTCCGGTTCACACGCAGCTGACCAATTTCGAACAGATGGCGACAATCACCAGCATCTGTGCCGTTGTTGGTGGAATCAGTGGAGGTTGCGACGCCCCAGCCAATGAAACGGCTGTCGTCACATTCGCCGTCACCTGTATAGGGGCCTGAATCATCGCCGAAATCGACGGTCGACAGCAATGCTGCACTTGGCGCCAGACCTGGTGCCTTTGGCGATTCAGCCACAACAGGCAGTGCAGCAACGGCGGCCATGGCAAGGCCAGAGATAAATACGGAAAGTTTCATGAGTGTCCCTCGCTTAAATTGAACACAGCGGAACAAACACGCAATCGCGCAGGCTGCAACACATATCTCAGAACCCTCTCATGAAATATTGCTGATGATTGTATCAGATGCCTTCATCTTTCACCGCCTGCATCGCCACATAAGTAGAGGTATTGGCGACATAAGGCAGGGATGACAGGTTTTCCGCCAGAACCCGGCGATAGTCCCGCATATTTCGAACACGCACTTTCAGCAGATAATCGAAATTCGCCGCAAGCATATGACATTCTTCAATTTCTGGCACAGCCAAAACCGCATCATTAAAGGCTGAAAGGGCTTTTTCCCGCGTGTCCGTCAGGCGCACTTCGACAAAGGCCACATGATCCAGCCCCAAACGCACTGGATCCAAAAGCGCGCGGTATCCCCGGATGATGCCACTGTCTTCCAGTTTTTTCAGTCGCGCCTGGACCGGAGTTTTGGACAATCCAACGCGGCGTGCAAGTTCAGTTACATTAATCCTGCCGTTTGTGGAAAGTTCGTCCAGAATCTTCCGGTCATATGAATCCGGAACAAAGTCATTTTGACCTTCAAAAACCATAATATTCAGACCCTTTCACTACACAGCGATAGAAATTCATGCGATCAGCCTTAAAATGACGTGATATTCTGGTAAAAACAACCCTTCTTTCGTTAAAGGACAGCCATGACACATGCCTCTCTCGCGCCTCTGCGCCAGGTCATCGACAGCCGCAAATATGTGGACGAAGCCGAAATTCTGCCCCTGCTGATGGAAGAAACGGGATTAAACGCCGAAGACCGCACCCGTATTTCGGCCCATGCCGCTGATCTTGTGCGCGACATCCGCAATTCGTCCAACCCTGGCCTGATGGAAGTTTTCCTGGCGGAATACGGGCTGTCCACGGATGAAGGCGTGTCCCTGATGTGCCTTGCGGAAGCCTTGTTGCGTGTGCCCGACGCCGACACAATTGATGCGCTGATCGAAGATAAAATCGCGCCATCCGACTGGGGGAAACATTTGGGGGCGTCTTCTTCGTCACTTGTGAATGCATCGACCTGGGCGCTTATGCTGACGGGTAAAGTTCTGGACGAAGCTGAAAACCCCGGTGTCATCAGCCATCTACGTGGTGCAATCAAACGCCTGGGTGAACCCGTCATCCGGACAGCCGTTTCCCGGGCGATGAAAGAAATGGGCCGCCAGTTTGTACTGGGTGAAGATATTCAGGCCGCCATGAAACGCGCCCGTGAACTGGAAGGGAAAGGCTATAGCTATTCCTATGATATGCTGGGCGAAGCAGCGCGCACCGACGCCGATGCGAAACGTTATCATCTGTCCTATTCCCGCGCGATTTCCGCGATTGCGACGGCTTGCACCAACGACAATATCCGCACAAACCCTGGCATTTCGGTAAAACTATCCGCGCTTCATCCCCGTTATGAAGAGGCCAAGATCGAACGTGTTATGTCTGAACTGGTGCCACGTGTTCGATCCCTTGCTTTGCTTGCGAAATCTGCGGGCATGGGGTTCAACATTGACGCGGAAGAGGCCGACCGCCTGTCGTTATCACTGGATGTGATCGAAGCCGTAATGGAAGCCCCTGGTCTTGAAGATTGGGATGGATTTGGCGTTGTCGTACAGGCCTATGGCCAGCGTTGCGGTGCAACAATTGACTGGCTTGCGGCGCTGTGTGACCGATTGAACCGCCGCATTATGGTGCGTCTGGTGAAAGGCGCATATTGGGATACGGAAATCAAACACGCCCAGGAAATTGGCGCGCCGGGCTTTCCTGTTTATACGCGCAAGGCATCCACCGACCTGTCCTATATCGCCAATGCCCGTAAACTTTTGTCGCGCACAGATGTGATCTATCCGCAGTTTGCGACCCACAATGCCCATACGGCGGCTGCAATTCTGGATATTGCGAAGACCCTTGGCTGTTCCGTGGAAGAGTACGAATTCCAGCGCCTGCATGGCATGGGAGAACGGTTGCATGACATTGTTCTGGAAGCCGAAAACACCGGTTGCCGGATCTATGCCCCTGTAGGTGAGCACCGCGATCTGCTGGCGTATCTTGTACGTCGGCTGTTGGAAAACGGCGCAAATTCCTCCTTCGTGAACCAAATTGTTGATGAAGATGTCAGCCCGGAAGAGGTTGCATCAGATCCTTTGTCTGAAGTCGAAAGCTACCTTGGCACCCCTGCAAGCCCGGCCCTGAAGATGCCGGACGCATTGTTCGGCGATCGTGTGAATTCACGTGGCTGGGATGTCGCCCATGCGCCGGAAATCGAAGCCTTGGATGCGGCCCGCGCGCCCTTCCGGGAAAAGGTATGGCACGGTGCCCCCCTGCTGGCCACCGAAGTGTCACATGAAACGCCAAAACCCGTTCTGAACCCTGCATGCGAAGACGATGCACCCGGAACAACGGCCGCGACTTCGGATGCGGGTCTGGCGGCTGCGATCGATGCTGCCACCCCATGGGCGGACAGCGCAGCCGATCGGGCCGCGGTTTTGCGCAAGGCTGCCGATCTGTACGAAGATCACCACGCAGAACTGTTTGCATTGCTGGCCCGTGAGGCCGGAAAAACCCTGCCTGACGCCGTGGCAGAAATGCGCGAAGCTGTGGATTTCCTACGGTTTTATGCGGATGAAGCCGAGAAACGCAGCACTGCGCCAGCCGGGATCTTCACCTGTATTTCGCCTTGGAACTTTCCACTGGCAATCTTCACCGGTCAGATCGCTGCTGCCCTTGCTGCGGGCAATGCGGTGCTGGCAAAACCTGCGGATCAGACCCCATTGATTGCCTGGCGTGCGGTGCAATTGCTGCATGAAGCGGGCGTTCCGCGCAGCGCCATGCAATATGTGCCGGGACCAGGTTCGCGCGTCGGGGCCGTCCTGACATCCAATCCCAAAATATCCGGTGTCTGTTTTACTGGATCAACCGCAACAGCCCTGCGCATTCGTCGTGCAATGGCAGAAAACCTGTCACCGTCCGCCCCTCTGATCGCGGAGACAGGTGGTCTGAACGCAATGATCGTGGACAGCACCGCATTGCCGGAACAGGCTGTGCAGGCGGTTATTGAAAGCGCGTTCCAATCTGCGGGCCAGCGGTGTTCCGCCCTGCGTTGTCTTTATGTTCAGGAAGACATCGCGGATAACTTCCTGAAAATGCTACATGGTGCGATGGATGAACTTGCGCCGGGGGATCCTTGGGACATCACCACAGACACAGGCCCTGTGATCGACGAAACCGCGCGCAGTGAAATTGCCGCCTATGTAGATGCCGCCCGCAGCGACGGCCGAGTTCTGCACGAGCTGAAGCATTTTGAACGCGGCAACTATATCGCGCCGGTTGTTCTTTCGGTGAATGGCATTGCGGAAATGACCCGCGAAATCTTTGGCCCGGTTCTGCATGTGGCGCGCTACAAGGCGAAGGATCTGGATCGTGTGATCGATGACATCAATGCCACAGGCTATGGCCTGACCTTTGGCCTGCACACCCGCATCGATGACCGTGTCCAGCATGTGGTGGAACGCGTGCAGGCAGGCAATATCTATGTGAACCGCAACCAGATTGGTGCGATTGTTGGCAGTCAGCCCTTTGGGGGCGAAGGCCTGTCCGGCACGGGCCCCAAAGCGGGTGGTCCGATGTATCTGAACCGGTTTTATGCAACCGATACACAGCAGTCTGATGAAACACCTGCACCGGCCACTGCCCTTGCGGATGTTCAGGCCGCTTTGATCGCGCAGCGCAGCGACACGGGGATCAGCAGCACCGCCCTGCCCGGCCCGACCGGGGAAAGCAACCAGCTGTCCACCGCACCGCGTGAGCCACTGCTTTGTATGGGGCCCGGTGAACGTACGGCGCAGCAACAGTTGGAAGCCATCCACAAGACCGGCGGCACAGGCGTGATCGCCCATGGGCTGTCCACGGATGATCTGGCCACGCTGGAAGGGTTTTCAGCGGTTGTGTTCTGGGGGCCTGAAGATCAGGCGCGCGGATACACCAAAGCCCTGGCGGCCCGTGATGGCGCCATTCTGCCATTGATCGGTGATCTACCAGATGCCAGCCGCACGTTGATTGAACGCCATCTCTGCATCGACACCACCGCAGCAGGCGGCAATGCTGCATTGCTGGCAGAGGTCAGCGACGGCTGAACTGACTTGACGGCATCGGGCGCATGGGCAACCGTGCGCCCATGCTTATTCCTATCCGAGACCACAACCCATCCCGCCGTCGCCCTTTCGTCACCTGGGCACTGATCGCGTCCAATATTCTGATCTTCATCAGTTACTGGGGCGGGCTTGATGACATTAAAATCTTTGTGCCCCTGTATAACACCTGGGCTCTGCAGCCGGTTGATGTGTCACGTGGGCAAGAAATTTATACCTTATTCAGCTATCAGTTCCTGCACGGCGGGTTTATGCATCTTGCAGGTAATATGCTGTTTTTGTGGATCTTCGGGGACAATCTGGAAGATGTTTTGGGCCATATCGGCTTTTTGGTTTTCTACCTTGCGACCGGCGTGGCGGCGGGGTTGATGCAGGTGACGGCAGACCCGGACAGTTTTATCCCGATTGTTGGGGCCTCTGGTGCAATCGCCGGGGTGATGGGAGGATATCTATTGCTATTTCCCCGGGCAAAAGTTGATGTTCTTTTGCTAATCATCATCTTTTTCAAGGTCTTCAGCTTTCGCGCCTGGCTGGTGTTGGGTGTCTGGTTTGGGGTTCAACTTTGGTCGACATTTTATGGCGGGGATTCAGGCGTTGCCTGGCTGGCCCATGTCGGCGGGTTTCTTGCAGGTGTTATATTTATGCTGCCGTTCTGGCTTGCCAGAGGAGGCACGCGATTTTGGCAACGCAGTCACGGCCACCCGGAACACCCAGAAACGCCCTATGGCCCGCTGACACGCAGTTCAATTCCAGTGATACGGAGACGCAAGTGACACTTCCAGATATGATATACCCCCTAAAATTGACCTGTCATTGTGGCACGGTCGAGCTGGCTGTCACCCTATCTGACGGGCTGAACACGGCACGGCGTTGTGATTGTTCCTATTGCCGCCGTCGTGGCGCGATTGCCCTATCCGCGCCTGTCGATGGCGGGGTGGAAATCGTAAAAGGGTCCGAGAACCTGTCGCTGTATCAATGGGGCACAGGAAAAGCGAAGCACTATTTTTGCAAGACCTGCGGGATTTACACCCACCACCAACGTCGATCAGATCCGACACAATATGGTGTAAACGCAGCGGCCATCGAAGGCGTGAACCCTTCTGAGATGGGCGAGATTCCCTGGGCCGATGGGGTGAACCACCCGAGAGATCGCAAAAGCTGACAGAATAAAGCGCCCCCCTTCCATCTGCGATGACCTTCCCCGGGATGTCCTGTCATCAGAACGCACAAGGCAAACAAAAACCCGGCACATTATTTGCGCCGGGTTCGATAGCGTTGTTCAGGAACGAAACGGGTCGTCGAAATGGTTTAGCTTTCTGAAGCGTCCGCAGGTTCGCGATCACGGATCACTTTGGCGAAACGGTCAAAGATCGCTTCGTTTGATGCAATCACATGTCCGGTTTCCAGAATATCTTGGCCTTCGCGCAGCGGTTCAGCAAAACCACCCGCTTCGCGTACGATGATCAGGCCGGCTGCAACATCCCAGGCCTTCAGACCACGTTCCCAGAAGCCTTCGTAACGACCAGCAGCCACATAAGCGAGATCAAGAGAGGCAGAGCCCCAGCGACGCACACCCGCACAGGCAGGCATTAGACGGGCGAGATCCTGCAGACAGGCCGGAAGATATTTTCCGCCACCAAATGGCACGCCTGTTGCAAATACACTTTCGATCATCCGGTGACGACCAGACACACGAAGGCGGCTTTCGTTCATCCAAGCGCCCTGACCTTTTTCCGCAAAGAACAATTCGTCCTTGGCAGGGTCATAAATCACACCGGATACGATTTCACCCTTATGTTCCAGCGCAATGGAAACCGCGAAATGTGGCATGCCGTGCAGAAAATTTGTGGTGCCATCTAGGGGATCAACGATCCAGCGGCGTGTCGGATCCTGACCCGGGATTTCTTTGCTTTCTTCAGCGCACCAGCCATAGGTTGGGCGCGCGCCCATCAGTTCTTCTTTCAGAACTGCCTCGGCCGCGATATCCGCGCGAGACACAAAGTCCCCGGCACCTTTCGTAGAGACCTGGAGGTTTTCAACCTCACGGAAGTCTTTGGCGAGGGAACGGCCAGCCTTGCGGGCGGCCTTGATCATGACGTTCAGATTTGCGCTGCCTTGCATCGGGCGGACTCCTTTGGCTCAGACGCGGCGTATACGCGCTGAAACCCGTTTTGCCAAGGGGTTCTCGCGTATTGATTGGTTAAATCAGCGGATCATAAGACCACTGTAGCAGTGCCTGACGCTGCCGCGGTCGACAAAAAATATCGCCAGGCTGACAATTGGCCCGAATTTGCCCTGCGTGGCGGTTAAAATTACGCCACCGCTTTATCTGCAGTGCATCGATTTCCGGCACACGGCGGCCCAGCCAGTATCGGCAAAACCACTGAAACCAGCCGCGCGGATCTGGGCCATAAATCCAGCCTTTGTCGCGCCAGACAGATAAGGGTTGACGGCTTTTGACGCCAAAATAATTCAGGCTTTCATCCGGGCACTCAGACAGTTTTGCGTCTGCAAACCAGGACACCGGGAATTCCGCCTGACAATCATTCAGATATCGGCCTTCAAACACGCCCATCGCCAACATAGTGGCCGGGCTAAGATGTGGCGTGAAATGCGCAGGAAAATCCTGCCCTTCCGGTGCAGCCAGCTGATAGATATACCCCTGCTGCATCCGGTCATTCACGCTGATTTCCACCAGTTACAGCATCCCTGGCACAACCAAATCCGGTGGACGGTGACCATCATCAAAGGTCTTGATATTAAGAAGAACCTTTTCCCCCATCTCAAGGCGGCCTTCCACAGTGGCAGAGGCCATATGCGGCAACAGAACCACGTTATCAAGTTCACGCAGACGCGGATTTACATCCTGCCCATGTTCAAACACATCAAGGCCAGCCCCCGCGATTTCGCCCGTGCGCAGCATGCGGGTCAGGGCGTTTTCATCGATGACTTCGCCGCGGGACGTGTTCACAATCACGGCCTCTGGTTTCATCAATTTCAAACGGCGTGCGTTCATCAGGTGGAACGTGGATGGCGTATGCGGGCAATTGACCGAAATCACATCCATACGCGCCACCATCTGATCAAGGCTTTCCCAGTATGTCGCCTCCAGCGCTGCCTCGGTGTCGGCGTGTAAGCGTTTGCGGTTATGATAATGAATCTGCATGCCAAAGGCCCGCGCCCGGCGCGCAACAGCCTGACCAATACGCCCCATGCCAAGGATCCCCAGACGACGTCCGCCAATGCGCCCGCCCAGCAATGCAGTTGGGGCCCAGCCTTCCCAACTGCCGCTTTGCATCACACGAAGACCTTCGGGAATACGCCGCGTGGTGGCCAGCAAAAGCGCCATTGTCATATCCGCAGTGTCCTCAGCCGAGACCCCCGGGGTGTTTGACACAAGGATACCGCGCTGACGGGCTGTTTCCACGTCGATGTGATCGACGCCAGCCCCAAAGTTGGCGATCAGTTTGAGCCGATCCCCCGCACGCGACAAAAGACGCGAATCCAGCTTGTCGTTGATGGTCGGCACCAAAACATCCGCATCCTGCATCGCTTGGGCCAGTTCATCCACTGTCATCGGCGTGTCGTCATCACGCAGTTTCACATCAAACAATTCGGTCATGCGGGTTTCAACCGCCTCGGGCAACCGTCGCGTCACAACAACACTTAACCGTTCCTTTTGCATTGGCTCACTCCCGCATCTTTTCTTTGTAACCTGTTAATGCCAAATTGACCGATACAGGCGCAGGGCACAAGAACTCTGCCGGGCTTGAATGCATTTTTCGGGTCTTTTCACAGAATAAACCGCAAGGGCAGACTGTCGCATGCTGCGCATCTTAACGATTTTACTGGCATTTTCTGTGTGCACGGCGGGATCCGTCACGGCACAGGATACACAAAACCTGGGACCGGTCACCAATCTTCCGATTCCTCGCTTTGTCTCTATGAAAGCCTCCGAAGCCAATATCCGCCGTGGTCCCGGCCTGACACATCGCATTGACTGGGTGTTTCAGCATCGCAATATGCCCCTGCGTATCACCGCTGAGTTCTCCAACTGGCGGCGCGTGGAAGATATCGACGGTGTCGGTGGTTGGGTGCATTATTCACTGCTGTCCGGATCACGCACCGTGATTGTAAAACCTGATCTTTTGTCGATGCGGGCCAATGCATCCGAAGGCGCCCGCGAAAATGCCCGCATTGAAGGCGGCGCGATCGCGCGTCTGATGGAATGTGCGCCCGACTGGTGTCGTATCTCTGCCGACGGATATCGCGGCTGGGTTCCAAAGGATACGATCTGGGGTGTTGCCCAGGACGAGATCCGAGAATAACCCCGGATCCCACTTTCATCTTGCCCTAAATACTCCAGGGGGTGTGGGGGAAGATCCCCCACGGTAAGACATCACGCCAGACCACGCCCTTTCAACAGTGCACTGGCATCGGGCATCCGGCCACGGAACGCTTTGTACAGCGCATCAGCTTCTTTCGAGCCCCCCGCAGACAGGATGTTCTCCTCTAGGCTTTTGGCAAGCGCGGGATCAAAGGGATCATCCACCTCTTCAAAGGCCTCAAACGCATCTGCATCCATCACCTCTGACCACATGTAACTGTAGTAACCGGAAGAATAGCCGTCACCGGTAAACACATGTGCGAACTGCGGTGTGCGGTGGCGCATTTCAATCGCCTCTGGCATGCCCATATCTGACAGAACTTCCGCCTGTTTTGCCATGATATCATCCGCCGGCACACCTTCATGGAATGCCAGATCAACCATGGCTGAGGCCACAAATTCCACCGTGCTGAAACCCATGTCATAGGTCTGCGCATCCAGAAGACGTTTCAACATATCCTGCGGCATGGGTTCGCCCGTTTCCGCATGCACCGCGAATTTTGCAAGCACCTCGGGGACGCTCAACCAGTGTTCATACAGTTGACTGGGCAATTCGACAAAGTCACGCGCAACAGAGGTGCCCGAAATCGCTTCATAGCGCACATCCGACAACATCTGGTGCAAAGCATGGCCAAACTCATGGAACAACGTGCGCGCATCATCAAACGACAAAAGCGCAGCCGCACCCGGGGCCGGTTTTGCAAAATTACAGACATTCACCACATGGGGGGCTGTGTCGCCACCCAGCTTTTTCTGCGCCCGCATCGCCATGCACCAGGCCCCGGATCGTTTGGACCCCCGTGCAAAATAATCACCGATAAACACAGCGATATGTTTGCCACCTCGGGTCACTTCCCAGGCACGCACATCTTCATGATACATGTCCGCATCCAGTGGTGAGAACTCCAGCCCGAACAAGCGGTTCGCACAATCAAAACTGGCCTCGATCATCTTTTCAAGTTGCAGATAGGGCTTCAGCTCGGCCTCATCCAGATCATGTTCGGCCTTTCGGCGACGTTCCGAATAATGGTGCCAGTCCCAGGCCTGCAGATCACCATTGATGCCGTCTTCGCGCATCATCGTTTCCAGCACTGCCTGATCTTTCAGCGCCGCCGCACGCGCGGGTTTCCAGACCTGCATCAGCAGGTCGCGCACATTGTCGGCGTTCCCCGCCATTTCGGTTTCAAGCTTATAAGCTGCGAAATCCTTATACCCCAAAAGTTGCGCGCGTTCATAACGCAGTGCCAGCGTTTCCGCAGCAATCCCCCGGTTGTCCGTTTCACCGCCATTGGCCCCACGCGCGGCCCAGGCCTTATACGCAATCTCTCGCAGATCGCGACGCGTGGAGAACTGTAAAAACGGCACAATCAAAGATCGCGACAGGGTGACAACGTGACCCTTCAGATCTTTTTCGCCGGCGGCACCTTCCATGGCTTCCAGCAGGAAATCGGGCAAACCATCCAGATCATCTGAACCTAGTTCCATGAACCAGTCCCGTTCATCCGCCAATAGATTTTGCGTAAAGTCAGTGCCCAAAGTCGCCAGACGTGATTTAACTTCGGTCAGGCGATCCCGCGCGGATCCTTCCAGATCGGCACCTGAGCGAATGAAGTTGCGGTGATATAGATACAGCAAGCGTTGTTGTTGTTCATCCAGCCCCTCCTGATCCGCCCAAAGGGTTTTGATCCGCGCCCAAATATCGGCGTTCATCGTCAATTCAGAACTGTAGGCCGATAATTTCGGTGCAAATTCCCGCTGCAAAGCTTCGCGTGCATCATTGCTGTCAGCGCCCGCAATACCATAAAATATGCCCAGCACCCGGCCAAGGCTTTCATCGGCCAGTTCCAGTGCTTCGATCGTATTGGCAAATGTCGGTGCATCTGCATTTTCGGCAATCTCGGCCACACGCGCGCGACCTTGCGCCAAAGCCGCGTCAAAGGCCGGGGCAAAATCATCGTCTTTGATCAGCCCAAAAGGCGGCAGTTCAAACGGGGTGTTCCAAGGGGCGAGAAGCGGGTTGGTCATACAAAGATCTCCTTTGAGGGGAACCTATGTAGCGTGCGGGGAAAGGTCAACGTCAGAAGGGGGCCAGCCCCCGTCCCTGCGGGACTCCCCCGGAGTATTTATGGAAGGTGAAAAGCGAGATACGCCTGTAAGAGAGCGACAAATGTCACGGGTATTTGCCGCGCATTTTTTCTTCGAGTTTGCGCAAAAGCAGAGACAGCGTAACGGTGAGTGTCAGATACAGCATGGCAACGACATTGTAGGTCTCAAAATAACGAAAATTTCCCGCAGCCGTGACCTTGCCCAGCTGTGTAATGTCCAGCACGCCGAGAACAGACACAAGCGATGAATCCTTGATCATCGCGATGAAATCATTGCCCAAGGGCGGCATGATGGTGCGGATCGCCTGAGGGAATGTAATATGGCGAAAACGTTGCCAAGCGTTTAGGCCCAGGGCCTCGGCCGCTTCGATCTGGCCTTCTTCCACTGATAGAATACCCGCACGGAACACTTCGGAAATAAACGCGGAGTAACCAATCGTCAGTGCAATAATCGCCCGCCAGAGAAATGTGAAATCACGGGTGCGGATCGGATCCAAGCCAATGCTTTCCGCGATAAAGTTCCAGCCCTGCACAATACCCGGTGCCACAACGAAGCTGACATAAAGCAGGATCACAAGGATCGGGAGGCCCCGGACAACTTCAACATAAAATCGCGAAATCTGACGTAAAATCTGATGTTTAGACAGGCTAGCCACTGCCAGAAGCAGGCCAAAGACAGACGCCAAAAGGAACCCAACAAGCGTCACAAAAATCGTGATCTTCACGCCTTTGATCAGCTTTCCAGCCACCTGTTCATAAATCGGATTTCCGATGGCCTGATAGACGAAAAATGCGGTGAACGCGATGATCGCGACCAGCCACCATGGGAAATCGGGTTTGTCTTCAGAAGGTCTGGGGGTCATTGCATCATATTCGGTAAAGCAAGAAAAAACGCCCCGGAAAACCGGGGCGTTTTGCAGCGGTATCAGCCGCCGACTTTATAGTCGAGGAACCACTTGGTGTTCAACGCATCCATGGTGCCGTCCGCCTGCATCGCGGCGATCGCAGCATTCATTGGCGCAACCAGGTCAGATCCCTTGGGGAAGATGAAACCAAAATCTTCGGTGCCCAGCGGACCCCCCACAATTTTCAGCGCGCCATCGGACGCCGCAACATAACCGTTGCCTGCGGTGCCATCGGTCAAAACCAGATCCACATCACCGGTTTTCAGGGCTTCTACACCCGCGCCAAAGGTTTCAAACAGGCGCATCCGCGCGTTGCTTTCGTCACCGTCAAGCACTTCGTAAATACCAACATAGAAAGGTGTCGTGCCGGGTTGCGCGCCGATCAACAGATCCGCATCCGCACCAAATGTCGCGGCATCCGCAAAACGTTCTTCGTCACCACGCACCAGCATGACCATTTCGGAACGCATGTAAGCATCTGAAAAATCGACAACTTCCGCACGATCATCCCGAATGGTAATCCCGGTCATACCCATGTCAAACTGGCCCTGAGAAACAGAGGCAATCATCGCGTCCCAGCTGATGTTTTCATAAGTCACATCAATATTGATGCGTTTCGCGATTTCTTCCATCGCGTCATATTCCCAACCCACGGCATTGCCGTCACCATCAACAAATTGCAGGGGCGGATAGGCGTTTTCGGTCACAATCACGACCTCTTTCCCACCAAGATCGGGCAAATGCCCGTCTGCCTGTGCAGATGTTGTTACGAAAGCAGCCGCTAAGCCGGCCAGAATGGATGTCAGTCTCATTGTTAGCTCCCTGTCACAAAACTGTGCCTTACTATGAGCATGCGAACAGACGATGCAAGCGACCTTATTCTGCTTTGCTGCAAACCGGGCAATTATATCCCTTTTGCAATCTGATCCTGCGTGTCTCAGCGTATTTCGCATCATAGATCAGCATCTCGCCACGCAGGGGCTGTCCGGCCCCTGTGATCAGCTTGACCACCTCGGCAACCATCATCGTGCCAATCACGCCAGGCAAAGGGGACAGAACACCGGCGGTTTCGCAGGTCGGGGCATTGTCGCCATTGGGGGCTTTGGGGAAAACGCATTTATAACAGGGCGTGCCGCTGGCAGGATCAAAGACAGACAGCTGCCCTTCCCACTGGCTCAGCGCGCCGGACACCAGGGGTTTTCGGTGTTTTGTGCAGATCTCATTCACAAGATAACGGGTTTTGAAATTGTCGCAGCCATCCAGAACGATATCAACGGCGGCAATAAGACGATCTGCACTGGACGCATCCAGACGCATTTCATGTGCAACCACAGTACAATGGGAATTGATTTGCGCTATCCGCGCGGCAGCCGACGCAACTTTCAACTGCCCCCGTGCGTTTTCTGAATGAATCACCTGGCGCTGCAGATTGGACAATTCAACCACGTCATCATCCACGATTTCAATCGTACCAACGCCGGATGCAGCAAGATACATTAGCGCAGGTGATCCAAGCCCGCCTGCCCCGATAACCAGCACCCGCGCTTCTTTCAGCGCCTTCTGCCCTGGGCCACCGATGTCATGCAGGACAATGTGGCGCGCGTATCGTTCCAACTCGCCCTCTGCAAACAAAGGCTTTGGTGAAACCTCTTGCATGTCAGTTTCAGGCAAGGCCACCCGCCGTGCTTTCAGGTTTTTCACCCAACGTGCATAGAGAAATGCAAACCCGGCAAAGACGCCCAATAACAGCCAATGTGCAAAACTGCCCCCAAACGCCTGTCGAACCGCGTGGGTTTCAGGTAAGATTAGATGTGACAGCATAATCAGCACGAACAATCCGCCAATCATGATCAGCCGGTCTTTCGTCGGGGCCTTCATGGCAACGCCCACGAACCAGAGCACCGCCGACATCAAGAAAAACAGTATCATTTCACACCCGTAGAGCCAAACCCGCCCACGCCACGTGCCGTGTCGGACAGATTATCCGTCAGCATAAACCAGCCCTGTACCACCGGGGCCACGACCATTTGTGCAATACGCATGCCATGTGTAATTTCAAAAGCCGTGTCACCACCGTTTTGCACGATCACCCCCAAAGGGCCACGATAGTCGCTGTCGATTGTTCCAGGGCTGTTTGGCAGAGTGATCCCATGTTTCAGCGCAAGGCCCGAACGCGGTCTGATCTGCACCTCATATCCTTCTGGAATTTCCAGCGCCATGCCCGTTGGCACAAGTGCCCGCGCCCCCGGCTGCAAGATCATACCTTCACGCGCATCCGGCGCAAAATTCGCCCGCACATCAGCCCCGGCCGCGCCCGGCGTTTCATACTGCGGCAGGCCCAGCGCCTGATCAGCCTCTTCCAGCCATTTAAAAGCAATCACCGGCTTGTTCATCTCTGCTCTTTCATCTTGCTGAAAATACTCTCACCGAAGGTAGGATTTTTCGCAGGAAAATCATTCCTGCAACGCTGCGGCAATCTCTAAGGCCAGGCGTTTTGCCACCTGATCTTTCCCCATACGTGGCCAGGCTTCGGCACCGGCATCAGAAATCACCACCACCTGATTTTCAGATCCGCCCATAATGCCCGTTTCCGGCGACACGTCATTGGCGACGATCCAGTCACATTGTTTGCGTTCACGTTTGGCCGTTGCGTGATTGATCACATCATCCGTTTCCGCCGCAAACCCCACAACCAGCCCCGGGCGTTCATCGCTCATCTGTGAAACCGTCGCCAAAATATCCGGATTTTCGGCAAACTCGAGTATGGGCAACTTGCCACTGCCGTCTTTTTTGATCTTGCTGTCAGATGCACTTGCCACCCGCCAATCGGCAACAGCAGCGGCAAAGATCGCAACGTCTGCGGGCAAAGCCTTTTGCACCGCTTCAAGCATTTCACGCGCGCTCTGGATTTCAATCACGTCGACACCCTGCGGGCGCGCCGCATCTGCTGGTCCCGTGATAAAAATCACATCTGCGCCCAGCGCCGTAAGGGCATTTGCAATTGCCGTGCCCTGCGCACCAGAGGAACGGTTCGCAATATAACGCACGGGATCAATCGGTTCATGGGTCGGACCAGAGGTCACCAGAACGCGTTTGCCTTTTAGGGGACCATCACGCAAAGCACTTTCCACAGCGGTAACGATTTCGTGCACTTCCGCCATGCGCCCGGGGCCAAATTCGCCGCAGGCCATTGCGCCGTCATCCGGACCACAGACCAGAATGCCGTCACTTTTCAGGGTTTCCAGATTGCGTTGTGTCGCCGGATGTTCCCACATGCGCACATTCATCGCGGGGACAATCATCACAGGCTTGTCTGTCGCCATCAATAGGGTTGAGGCCAGATCATTCGCCAGACCATTCGCCATCTTACCCATCAGATCCGCCGTCGCAGGCGCAACCACCACAAGATCCGCCGCACGGGACAATTCAATGTGCCCCATCTCGGCCTCATCCGTCAGATCAAACAGATCGCGATAAACCTTTTGTGCCGATAATGCAGACGCCGACAGAGGCGTTACAAATTCTTCCGAAGCTTTTGTCAATACAGGCACAACGTCTGCCCCGCGTTCACGCAACCTGCGGATCAGATCCAGCGATTTAAACGCAGCAATCCCACCGCCAATGATCAGAAGAACTTTTTTACCTGCAAGCATATCCGGCCTTTCTGCGCAAAACGCACATTTTCTCAAGGTGTAGGCCCGCCGCGCGCCCAACTCAAGCGCTTCCGTTATACCGCTGTGCGCGTTTTTAGGCTTAACGACGGCCCCACCCCCTGCTAATGCACGCATATGAGCAATGATTTCAGACATCTTCCCAGGTTCACTTTTGTCCTTGGCGGCGCGGCATCCGGCAAAAGCCGCTTTGCCGAAACCCTTGCGCAAGACGCATCAGCCCATCGGATGTATATTGCCACGGCGCAGGCCTTTGATGATGAAATGAAAACCAAAATTCATCGACACCAAGCCCGCCGCACCCAGGGTTGGCGCACGGTAGAAGCCCCGCTTGACGCATCTACAGCACTTGCCCAGGCCAAGTCAGAAGATGTTGTCTTGTTTGATTGCGCCTCTCTCTGGCTGAGCAATCATATGTTCGCGGATAGCGACCTGGAAACAGAAACCTTTGGCCTGATCCACGCCGTTACCACCTGCAATGCCCCCGTTATCCTGGTCAGCAACGAAGTTGGCCAAGGCGTTGTGCCCGACAATGCCCTGGCCCGCGCCTTTCGGCAGGCACAGGGAGAATTGAACCAGAAGCTGGCGGCTGCGTCTGATCTTGCGGTCTTTGTAACCGCGGGCCTGCCCCAGGTTCTAAAGGGAACATTGCCATGACATCTCTTTGGTTTGTCCGTCACGGCCCCACCCATCAGAAAGCCCTGACCGGGTGGCGTGATGTGCCTGCAGATTTATCTGACACCGCACAACTTAGCCGGATCAATGCACATCTCCCCCAGAATGCGCTGTTGATATCCTCCGATCTATCGCGGGCAATTGACACGGCAGATGCCATTGGCGACGGCAAAACCCGCCTGCCCCATTCCCCACAATTGCGCGAATTTGATTTTGGCAGCTGGGACGGCAAAAAATTCGACGAAATCGCAGAAAGTGATCCAAGCCTGTCCCGTCAGTTCTGGGAACAGCCCGGCCATATTTGCCCGCCTTTTGGCGAAAGTTGGTATGATGTAGCCTACCGCGTTGGTGCCGAAACGGATCATTTGATTGACCGTTTTCCTGGACGTGATCTGATTATCGTTGCCCATTTCGGCGCGATCCTGACACAGGTTGCCCGCGCCCGCGCCTGCACCCCCTATCAGGCTTTTGCGCAACCAATTGACAATCTTTCCATCAGTCATGTTAAGATAGAGAGCGGCAATTGGAGCGCAGGGGATGTTAACTTTCTTCCCTAATTTAACATCACAAATATTGATGATAGATCGCCAAAATATTCATTTCTAAAATGACTGCAAACCAAATATACGAACGCCATGACTTATAAAATGATCCTTGGTGACCGAACTCATTCCAGCTGGTCTTTGCGTGGCTGGCTTTTGGCGCAATTGTCTGGTGCAGAAATCGACACGCAATATCTGCGTTTTGAAGACGCCCCGGTGTCTGAACAGTTACAGGCCTATGGCCCCGGCTGCACTGTGCCCTTACTGGTGACACCCGAAGGCGTGGCTGTGGATGACAGCCTGGCGATTGCAGAAGAACTGGCGCAACGTTTCCCGGACGGCACGATCTGGCCTGAGGATCCAAAAGCCCGGGCCATTGCACGCACACTGGTGGCCACAATGCATTCTGGTTTCATGACGCTGCGCAATGAATGCCCCATGGATTTGGCACGCGCTTATTCCGATGTCTCAATTTCTGAAGCCTTGCAAAAAGATCTAAACCAATTGGAATACTTGTGGTCTTTCGCACGCGACACCACTGGATCAGGCGATGGTTGGCTCTGTGGTGCCTATAGCGCAGCGGATGCATTCTACGCCCCCGTTGCCGCAAGGATCGCTGGTTTTAACTTGCCTGTCAGCGCACTGGCCCGGCAGTATGTGCAACTGCACCTGAATCACACCTGGTTTCGCCAATGGCGGGCCATGGGTCTTGCCGTGGATAGGCCCCTTGATCGCTATAGTCAGACCTGGACGCGCAGCGACTGGCCCCGTGCGAATGATCTGGCCGATCTGCCCACCGCCCGCAAAACTGCTTTTGGCACCGCGGAAAACCCAAAATGCCCCTATTCCGGCAAACCCGCCACCTGGTTGATGGAAATTGACGGTCGTATTTTTGGCTTTTGCAATCAGACCTGCCGCGACAAAACTGTCGCTGATCCCGGTGCTTGGCCGTCCTTTATGGATCTTTACCATTCGTAAACCATATCCCGCGTAGCGTTAACCACGGTTAACAGCTTTGCGGGGCTCAGACATGGTTGCACGGGCATTTACGGTTGCATTTGAAGGCATCGACGCACGCCTTGTTGAAGTGCAATGCGCCATTGCACCTGGCCTTCCCGGTTTTGCCATTGTCGGCTTGCCGGGAAAAGCCGTCGCCGAGGCGCGCGAACGCGTGCGCGCGGCTATGGCGGCCTTGCAGATTGCCTTGCCCCCCAAGAAAATCACCATCAATCTGTCCCCCGCCGACATGCCCAAAGCCGGGTCGCATTATGATTTGCCTGTGGCCTTGGCGCTTTTATCCGCGATGGGCGTTGTGCCTGCGGAGAACCTAGAGAAGGTTGTCGCACTGGGGGAATTATCCCTAGATGGCACCCTGATTGATGTGCCGGGCACCCTGCCTGCGGCCTTGTCTGCAGCTGAAACCGGGCGGGATCTGATTTGCCCACAGGCATCGGGTGCAGGGGCGGCCTGGATCAATGCAAATGCGGTTTACGCCCCACAAAATCTGCATGGTGCCATCCGACATTTGACGCGTCAGTCCCCACTTAACCCTGCCAGCCCCGGAACCATCGAAGACATCCCCGCCAGCAAGGATTTCAAAGACATAAAAGGTCAACACCGGGGAAAGCGTGCGATGGAGATCGCCGCCGCAGGACATCACCACGTGTTCCTTCTCGGCCCGCCGGGATCCGGAAAGTCAATGCTGGCGGCGCGCCTTCCAGGCATTTTACCACCGCTTTTGCCCGAAGAAGCCCTGGAAACATCTCTCATATCTTCCCTGTCGGGCGCAGCACCTGCCGGCGGTATTTCACGCCAGCGGCCTTTCCGGGAACCCCATCACACCGCATCGATCGCCGCCCTTTCCGGAGGCGGGCGGGATGCAAAACCTGGCGAAGTATCCCTGGCCCACAACGGGGTGTTGTTCATGGATGAATTTCCCGAATTCCCATCTATGGTCCTGGATACGCTGCGCCAGCCGCTGGAAACGGGGTCGATCACCGTTGCACGTGTCAACGCCCATGTGCGGTATCCCTGCCGATTTATGCTGGTGGCCGCGGCAAACCCTTGTAAATGCGGCCATCTTCAGGATCCCGGGCGGGCCTGCAATCAGGCACCGGTCTGTGGCGAAAAATACATGGGGCGCGTGTCTGGTCCGCTAATGGATCGATTTGATCTACGTGCAGAGATCCCGCCTGTTGCTTGGCAAGATCTTTCATCCAGTGAAGAAGGGGAACATTCTGCGGATATTGCTGAACGCGTCTATCGTGCACGTGATTTACAGACAGAACGTTTCAAAAACCATCCAGGCATTGCCAGTAATGCGATGGCGGAAGGGCAGCTATTGGAAGAAATCGCAGTGCCTGACACAGCGGGGCGTGATCTGTTAAACCAGTTTTCCGACAAATTCGGCCTATCGGCGCGTGGGTATCACAGGGTGTTGCGTGTCGCGCGCACCATCGCAGATCTGGAAGGCGTCCCCGACATTCAGGAACGCCATATTGGTGAAGCGGTCAGTTACCGCCTGATTTCAACCCGCGAAAAAATCGCGTCGTGATCAAGCTTTACGGGCTTCAATCGCTTCCCAGATCTTTTCAGCGATGTTCACACCGTCAAAGCGTTCCAGTTCCTGAATGCCCGTGGGCGATGTCACGTTGATTTCGGTCAGCCAATCGCCGATCACATCGATCCCGACAAACACCTGGCCCTTTTCTTTCAGAAGCGGCCCAATGCGGGCGCAGATTTCAAGATCACGTGCGGTCAATTCACATTTCTCAGGGCGACCACCCACATGCATATTGGACCGTGTTTCCCCCTTGGCTGGCACACGGTTGATGGCACCAACGGGTTCGCCATCGACCAGGATCACGCGCTTATCGCCCGCAGAGACCACGGGCAGGAATTTCTGCGCAATCAGCGGTTCGCGGTTTATACCGGAAAACAGTTCATGCAGCGATGTCATATTGCGATCATCCGGGCCAAGACGGAACACGCCCGCGCCGCCATTGCCGTAAAGTGGCTTGAGAATGATGTCGCCATGTTTGGCTTTGAAGGCCTTCAGGGTTTCCAGATCACGCGCGATGGTGGTCGGTGGCGTCAAATCAGGGAAGTCCAGAACCAGCAGTTTTTCAGGATAATTGCGCACCCAAAACGGATCATTCACCACCAATGTGCCCGGGTGGATACGATCCAGAATATGGGTTGTGGTGATATAGGACATATCGAACGGCGGATCCTGACGCAGCCAAACCACATCATAATCGGCCAGATCAACGGTGATTTCCTCGCCAAAGGCCACGTGATCACCCTGCACCCGTTTCACCGTGAAAGGATAGCCACGTGCTGTCACTTTGCCTTCTTCATAGGCCAGTTTGTCCGGCGTATAAAAGAACAGCTCATGACCGCGGGCCTGGGCTTCTTCTGCCAGACGAAAGCTGCTGTCTGCGTTGATATCCACAGATCCGATCGGATCCATCTGAAAAGCGATTTTCATGAGGCGGCCTCTTCTGCCAGAATATTCAGGTCATGAATACATGGACTGCCAGACGGGCGGGATCAATGGGGGCTGGCAAAAACGTGATGTATTTCCTTAGAAATCCAACGTGATGTTTTCAATCACTTCAATTTTTCCCTGCTGATCCAACAGGGCTGCATCCACCCGCATATCAATAGCTTGACCGTATTGTGCCGCATATTCTTCGGCACTGGCCATGATCCGGGTCAGTTGTGCCGGGCGGATCATCTGCACTGCGCGCTCAAACGTTTTGCTTTTCTTTACTTCCACAAAGATCAGCATATCAGCCATCTGCAGGATCAGGTCAATTTCGCCGCCTTCGCCCCGCCAGCGGGTTTCAAGCAGGCTTGCCCCCTGGCGCACATAATGGCGGACCACCTGATCTTCGGCAGCAAGCCCGGCCAGATAGGCAGATTGACCTTTATGCGTCTTCGCTGCCTCCATCTCGGATTTCCTTGTTCATCGCAATCGCCAGCTGATACACATCCCGCCGTGCCACCCCATGGGCCTTTGACACAGCATCGGCCGCATCGCGCACGCGCATGCTTTGCAACGCCTGCCGCAGGCTTTCTTCTAGCGTTTCAGCGTTAACAGAATCTGAACGGTTGCGATCAATGACCACGACCACCTCGCCACGGGCTTTGTTTTCCTGGTAATACGCAGCCAGTTCCAGCAATTCCCCCCGACGGGCTTCTTCAAACTTCTTGGTCAATTCCCGACAGACTGTCGCCTTGCGATCCCCAAGAACTTCGGCTGCATCCGACAGGAAAGCCCCCAGACGTTTGGGCGATTCATAAAATACAAGCGTGCCAGGAATTTCGCGGGTTTCTTCGATAAAGGCTTTACGCGCCGCAGTGGCATTGGGTGCAAATCCGGCAAAGAAAAACCGATCCGTTGGCAGCCCTGCGATCGTCAAAGCGGAAATTACCGCTGATGGTCCTGGGGCTGATGTCACCGGAAACCCATTGTCCAGCGCTTCCTGCGCCAGGCCATACCCAGGATCTGCAACAAGAGGTGTTCCTGCTTCGGATGCATAGGCAAGGGATTTTCCTTCTTTCAGCATTCCCATCAGCCGAGGGCGTACAGCCCCGCCGTTATGATCATGATAGGCAATCATCGCGCGACCGTTCACCGGGATGGCATGAATATCCATCAGCTTACGCAATGTGCGGGTATCTTCGGCCACCAACACATCCGCATCCCGCAATACATCAAGGGCGCGCAGAGTGATATCACGTGCGGTGCCAATCGGTGTGGCGACAAATGTCAGCCCGGCTTTTCCACACTCAACCTGTGGTCTGGTAACATCTGACACGGAATTCCCCCTGTTCGCGCGTTTACACCAGCATGGTGAACGCCTATTCTTTGCAGGCTTTATCATCTGCTTGCGTAAACGAGGAAACCCCATGTCTGCTGTTTTAGCCTGCCTGCGCCAATATTTCACCCGCGCACTGGTTTTATTTACATTTCTGGCTTTATCCGCCTGTGTTCCCACCGGTTCTGGTCAAGGCCCATCTGTAAACACCAACCGCCCCGTACCAGTCGCGTTGCTGATTCCTCACGAATCAGCCCGTGCATCTGATGGCAACCTGGCACGCGCTTTGGAAAATGCGGCGCGCTTGGCCATGGCGGATCTTGATGGCGTGAACATCGATCTGCGGGTTTATGCCACCGGCGGTCAACCTGAGATCGCAGCGGCAGCCGCAACCCGCGCAGTCAACGATGGCGCAAAAATTATCCTCGGCCCTGTCTTTGCTCCGTCTGCGAACGCGGCAGGTGTGGCTGTTGCCAACCGAAACGTGAACATCCTGTCATTCTCAAACAACACCTCTATTGCCGGGGGGAACGTGTTTACGCTGGGAACAAGCTATAACAATACGGCAAGCCGTCTTGCGCAATATGCGGTGTCTCAGGGCCGGAACAAAATCATGGTTGTTCATGGGGACAGCGCCAATGAAACCCGTGGGCGTGATGCTATTGTGTCTGCTGTGCAGGCCGCTGGCGGAAATGTCACGGCAAGTGCATCGTTTGAACTGTCTCAAAACGGTGTCATCCAAGCTGCCCCAACCATCAGCCGTGCTGCCCGCAACAACGGCAGCAACGCAATTTTCTTCACCTCTGGCGGTGCTGGTGCCCTTGGTCTGACCACGCAGATGCTGCTCGACAATGGCGTCACGCCACAAGAGTTGCAGTTCATTGGCCTGCGCCGGATGGATCGCCCGGCCACCATGTTGACACAACCCGGCGTCCAGGGCGGTTGGTTTGCAACGCCTGACGCCCGGTCTATACAGACCTTCAACAGCCGTTATGCCGCCGCATATGGCAGCGCACCACACCCGATTGCCGGGGTTGCTTATGATGGTATGGCTGCGATTGGTGCCCTACTGAAAACCGGCCGCAACGATGCACTGACTGTAAGTTCTCTGACGCAATCCTCTGGGTTTGCCGGCGTTGGCGGCGTCTTCCGTCTGCGTCCTGATGGATCTACCCAGCGCGCTTTGGCTGTGTCTTCAATCCGCGACGGTGTCGTGACTGAAATCTCCCCTGCTCCGAGAAACTTCGGTGGCGCAGGGTTCTGATGCAACAGGTGCAGGCGGATTGATCCCGCCTGCACCTGATCCCGCCTCTCTGATCTGTCCTGCGGAACGGATCATCGACACAGATGCCGCGCAGTCCTTGCTGAATGACGCGCTGTTTCGAGCCACCACCAGCCGTGAAATGCGTGCAGAAGTCACCGGCATTCTACGCAGCCTGTTGGAAGCCGGTTCCGCCATTATCGCGGAGGAATTCAACAAACACCCCCGCAATGCACATGGCGCAATCCGCGCGCGAAGCTGGCTGATGGATGTGATCCTGGCCCTGGCCTTTCATGTGGCGACAACCCGTTTGCATCCCAATCCGGTTCCAACCGATGGTGAACGTCTGGCCCTGATCGCAGTCGGTGGTTACGGGCGTGGCGAAATGGCGCCGCAATCAGATGTCGACCTGCTGTTTCTCAGCCCCTGGAAAATCACCGGATGGGGCGAAAGCGTGGTCGAAAGCCTGCTGTATATTCTTTGGGATATGAAGCTCAAAATCGGGCATTCTGTACGCACAGTACGCGACTGTGTGAATCTTGGCCGCGATGACTATACCATTCGCACAGCCCTGCTGGAGAATCGTTTTATCACCGGTGATGCCAATCTTGCGGATGAACTGCGTGACACGTTGGATAGTGAATTATTCAAAGGCACTGCGTCTGAATTCATCGAAGCCAAACTGTCTGAACGCGCGAAACGCCATCAGAAACAGGGCGGTCAGCGTTATGTCGTTGAACCAAATGTGAAAGAAGGCAAAGGCGGTTTGCGCGATCTGCAAAGCCTGTTCTGGATCGCGAAATATGTCCATGGCGTGCATGACACCTCGGATCTGGCCCGCCTAAAAATGTTCACCCGCGAGGAATTTGACGCATTTTTACAAGCTGAAAATTTTCTGTGGGCCGTGCGGTGCCACCTGCATTTGCTGACAAAGCGCCCTTCTGATCAACTTAACTTTGACCTTCAGGTCGAGGTCGCGTCGCGCATGGAATACAAGGATCGCGCAGGCCGTCGTGCGGTGGAAGTTTTCATGCAGGATTACTTTCGCCATGCAACCCGTGTGGGCGAATTGACCCGGATTTTTCTGACCGAACTGGAAGCCAGCCACGTCAAACAAGCCCCTGATCTTTTACGCCTGTTCCGCCATCGAAAAAAGCTGATGAAAGGTCTGCAGATCATTCAGAACCGCATCGCGATCAGCAACGAAAAGAGCTTTCTAAAAGACAAGCTGAACATTCTTCGCCTGTTTGAAGAAGCGCTGCGCACCGGCTATCTGATTCATCCCGATACCATGCGCCTGCTGTCTGCGAACCTTGATTTGATTGATGACGACATGCGTCGCAATCCAGAAGCGGTGAAAATTTTCACAGGGCTTTTGTTGAAACACGGCAACCCGGAACGCGCCCTACGGCGGATGAATGAACTGGGGGTTTTATCCGCATTCGTGCCGGAATTCGAACCCATCGTCGCAATGATGCAGTTCAATATGTATCATTCCTATACAGTGGATGAACATACGATCCAGGTGATCGCCGCCCTTGCCCAGATTGAACGCAAAGAACTGGTCGAAGAACTGCCGGTGGCATCTGGCATTCTGGCAAAAGGCATCAACCGCAAGACGCTGTATATCGCTCTGCTGTTGCATGACATCGGCAAGGGCCGACCCGAAGACCATTCAATCTTGGGGGCACAGATCACCCGCAAAGTTGCGCCCCGCCTTGGATTGAACAAGAAAGAAGCAGAAACTGCTGAATGGTTGGTTCGTCATCATCTGATGATGTCTGACGTCGCCCAGAAACGCGATATTTCTGATCCGCGCACCATTCGCGATTTTGCCAAACGTGTGCGGTCGCGACGCCGACTTGATCTGCTGACCGTGCTGACCGTCTGTGACATTCGTGGTGTTGGCCCGGACACTTGGAACAACTGGAAGGCCATGCTGATCCGCCAACTGCATGAAGAAACCACAAATGCGCTGGAAAACGGGATGGAAGCCCTGACCACCGAGGCCCGCACAGCAGAGGCAAAGAAAGCATTGCGCGCGGCCCTACCAGAATGGAGCAAAAAAGACCTGCGTGCCGAAACCCAACGCCACTATGACCCATATTGGCAGGGTCTACGCACGGGACAGCACACAACTTTTGCCCGCCTGTTGCGGGATCTGCCAGACAATGACATTCGCATCGATATTGTTGCGGATGAAGACCGCGACGCCACGCGCATTGCCTTTGCCCTGCAGGATCACCACGGCATTTTTTCCCGTATGGCAGGGGCGCTTGCCCTGGTCGGGGCCAATGTTGTGGATGCGCGAACCTATACCTCAAAGGACGGGTTCGCCACGGCGGTTTTCTGGGTTCAGGACAGCGAAGGGCATCCGTTTGCAAAAAGCCGTTACCGACGCCTGAACCAGATGATCGACAAGATCCTAAAAGGTCAGGTGATCGCCCGGGATGCCCTGAAGGACAAAGATAAGATCCGCAAACGTGAACGTTCCTTCCGCGTGCCCACAAATATCACCTTTGATAATGAAGGTTCCGAAATCTTCACAATTATCGAAGTCGACACACGTGATCGCCCGGGTCTTTTGCATGATCTGACCCGCACGCTTGCGGATATGAACATTCATATTTCATCTGCGGTCATTGCCACCTATGGTGAACAGGTTGTTGACACCTTCTATGTCAAAGATTCATACGGGCTGAAATATTATGCAAAGCATAAACAAGACTCCCTTGAAAAGAAGCTGCGTGAAGCAATAACAACAGGCGCAAAACGCGCACAGGCCTAGAACCGGAACGAGAGGCAGAACACATGCGAATGGCACGGGGATTTTTCACCGTTGGCTTCTGGACACTTGCAAGCCGGATCCTTGGGTTTCTGCGCGATGTTCTGATTGCATCTTATCTTGGCACAGGTGCGGCCCATCAGGCCTTTGTTGCCGCCTTCGCCCTGCCCAACCTGTTTCGTCGGTTCTTTGCCGAAGGCGCTTTGAACATGGCCTTTGTGCCGATGTTTTCCAAAAAACTGGAAAGCGGTGATGATCCTTATGGGTTTGCGTCCGATGCATTGGTTGGACTGGCGACTGTTGTTGTGATCCTCACGCTGATTGCCCAGATCTTTATGCCTGGTCTCGTCTGGTTGCAGGTTTCCGGCTATTACGGCACTGAAAAATTCCCGCTGACCGTTGATTACGGACGCATCTGTTTTCCCTATATTGTGCTGATCTCGCTTGCTGCGCTGCTGTCTGGCATGCTGAACGCGATGCGCCACTTCGCCGCCGCCGCCGCCGCGCCTGTTCTGCTGAATGTGGTGTTCATCGGCGCGATCTTTATTGCGGGGCAAATGGGGTATGAGGTGGCGCGTGCCCTTGTCTGGGCTGTACCTGTCGGTGGTGTTGCGCAACTGGTTTTGGTCTGGATAGCCGCAAAACGGGCCGGGTTCGTGCCCCGTCTGCGCTGGCCCCATATGACACCGGATCTCAAGCGCTTGGCCATCATCGCCGCCCCCGCGGCCCTTGCGGGCGGTGTGGTGCAGATCAATCTTCTGGTGGGGCGTCAAGTCGCCAGCCAGACAGATGGCGCGGTGTCCTGGCTTTATAACGCAGATCGTCTGTACCAGCTGCCATTGGGCGTGGTGGGCATTGCCATTGGGATCGTTCTGCTGCCAGAACTGTCTCGTCGACTGGCTGCAAATGATCAGTCTGCAGGCAAAGCCGCCCTGTCACGCGCAGGGGAAATGGCCCTGATGCTGACTGTACCCAGCGCCGTTGCCCTGGCCGTTATTCCCGGCCCATTGGTGTCGGTGTTGTTTGAACGCGGGGCATTCACCGCAAACGACACGGATATGACCGCGCTTGCGGTTCTGATCTATGGCCTGGGCCTGCCATCATTTGTGCTGCAAAAAGTGCTGCAACCCGTCTACTTTGCCCGCGAAGACACAAAGACCCCATTTAAATTTGCAATCGTTTCCATGGTGGTAAACGCTGCGGTCGCTGTGGGTCTGATGCCTGTGATCGGCTTCTTTGCAGCTGCGGTGGCGACCACCCTTTCAGGCTGGATCATGTTTTTCATGCTGCTGATCGGTGCACGCCGTTTTGGCGATGTCGCCCGCTTTGATGCCCGTTTTCGCACACGCGCATGGCGCATCACATTGGCCAGCTTTGCCATGGGGGGCTGGTTGCTTTTGACTATGACCATCATCGGTCCGATGTTTGGCTATGGCGGTTGGCGCTGGCTGGGGCTGTTGATCCTGGTCACCTCAGGCATGCTGTCCTATGGCATCTTTGGTATGATCTTCAAAGCCTTTCGCCTGTCCGATCTCAAGGCGTCTCTGCGGCGAGGCGCTTAACGCCGCCGCAGGATCTGCAAAAAATGTGCCCAGCCACCGGGCACCAGGATAAAGCACAGGCCAAACCCCGTCAGAAAGCCCCCCCATTCCGCAACCGTTGTCCAATCCCAGCCGAACACCGGTGCCAGAACAACGCGAAACGCAACAAGAAACCCAATCAGCGCAAACGGGCTGGACGCACCAATCGGATGCCGGAATACGCCCGTCCACATCATCCAGGTCAGCGCCCCAATCAGGCCAAACGCCCCCGGCATCCCACCAACCAAAATACCGTTGTATCCAAAGACCATAGCAAGCAGGTTATACAGCACCCCGCCCACAAATGCGGATGCAAAAAACAGCACCAAGAATTTCCAAGGGGCAAAGGCCCGCGCCACAAAATTGCCCAAAGCCAGGGTAAAGACCAAGGTGAACACCGTGCCTGTGAAGCTGCCATCTACGAAAACATAGATCACAAAACGCAGGATATATTGCAGACTGTAATCTTGGTCGGCAATCATCGCCCGCAGCAGACCGGAATTTAACCAAAAATCACTGACCAGGTTAATGCGCCCGTCAATCCCGACTATTCCTCCCAGAAAACCCAGTTTCTGTAACATCAGAAAAGGCTCTGCCGCAAAAAGGGCCACAGCAAGCAGGATCAGAACCCTGGGCAAGGGGTTCACGGGGGGGGCGTTGTGGTCCTGATACATCTGTGTCGTGCTCCGGTTGACGTTGTTGTCTGCCATGGGTAAGCCAGCAGAGAAGAGAAATCCAGCATTCCGATCCGAGGCCCATGATGACCGACGCAGCCCAGACCCACCCGACCCGCATCTTTTCCGGCATTCAGCCGTCCGGCAACCTGACCCTTGGCAATTATCTTGGGGCATTAAAGCGGTTTGTCGAAAAGCAGAATGAAGGCATCGAAAGCATCTACTGCATGGTCGACATGCATGCGATTTCCGTCTGGCAGAACCCCGCGGATCTGCGCCACGCCACACGCGAACTGGCGGCTGGTTTCATTGCGTCTGGCATCGATCCTGAAAAATCCGTGCTGTTCAACCAAAGCCAGGTTTCCGCCCATGCGGAACTGGCCTGGATCTTTAACTGCGTTGCGCGCATGGGCTGGATGCAGCGCATGACCCAGTTCAAAGATAAAGCTGGCAAGAACGCCCAGAACGCGTCTCTTGGTCTGTTCGCTTACCCTGCCCTGATGGCCGCGGACATTCTGATTTATCACGCAACCCATGTGCCTGTGGGCGACGACCAGAAACAACACCTTGAACTGACACGCGATATCGCAGCGAAGTTCAACCATGATTACGGCGTTGATTTCTTTCCGCTGACCGAACCAGTGATCGAAGGCGCGGCCACACGTGTGATGTCTCTGCGCGACGGATCTAAGAAAATGTCAAAATCGGATCCATCAGACATGAGCCGGATCAACATGACCGATTCAGCCGATGACATCGCAAAAAAGATCCGCAAAGCGAAAACCGATCCAGAAGCGCTTCCGTCCGAAGCCAAAGGTCTTGAAGATCGCCCCGAAGCCCGGAACCTTGTGAACATCTACGCAGGCCTTGCCGACATGACCGTGGATCAGGTTCTGGCTGATCACGGCGGATCACAGTTCGGCACGTTCAAGCCAGCACTTGCAGAATTGGCGGTTGCGAAACTGGCCCCGATTTCATCCGAGATGTCACGCCTGATGCAAGACACAGCCGAAATCGACAAGATCCTTGGTCGCGGCGCGGAACGCGCGGATGCGCTTGCCCGCCCGATCCTAGAGAAAACCTATGACATCGTTGGTTTCGTGCGGTCACGGTAATCGATGGGTAAAAACGCCAAACGCAGCCGAGAGAAAATGGCGCAAGAGGCCGCATCCGAAGCACTGCGTCTTCGTAAATAATATCCAGATCCGGCACGGCTGCCGGATCATATTACACGCTTGCGCAGCCAGGGCCTGAATGTTTCCGACTTCCCGGATCTGCCGCCAACGCACATAACTCCGGCTGCGTTTTGCATATGCCTGCCCAATGGAAATGCAGGCAATTCCCTTCCTGGTTGGGAAACTTGCTTTACAGATCATGAGGGCATTGAACAGCTCTCATCTTCAGGTTCTCTGACAATCTGGAAAACCGATAAGCTTTGGCATGTGAATGTACATCATTACGTTCCCGGCCCGGGGCCCGGCGATTTCACGGCTCAGTTTGACAGCGCCGAAGCCGCGATTACGCGGGTGATCTCTTACTTTAAAAACCCTCATGATCAGGCCTTCTGCGAACTGCTTGAGGCCGTGGTGATCGAAGACAAATAACGTCTGGACCTCTGACCTTTCTCGCCATATCGTTGCGGCAACAACGAATTGACGTTTTGGGAGAGAGAACGGAATGGCTGTCAGCAAAAACATTCGCACATATTATAACGGCACCTGGCACACAGGTGACGTGCCTGTCATGTCAGCTGCCGATCACGCGGCCTGGCTGGGATCTACAGTATTTGACGGCGCACGTTTGTTTGAAGGCCTCACTCCGGATTTGGACAAGCACGCACATCGGGTAAACCGTTCTGCCGAAGCTCTCATGTTGACCCCAACCGTTTCCACCGATGATATCGTCGCCCTGACCCATGAAGGTCTCGCGATGTTTGAAAAAGGTGCCGCTGTTTACATCCGTCCGATGTATTGGGGCATCGACGGGGATGCATCCGCCATTGTGCCATCCGCAAACACAACAGGTTTTGCGATCTGTCTGGAAGAAGTGCCAATGGCCGCGCCCGAAGCCTCAACAACGCTGACACGCACCCAATTTCGTCGTCCAACGCTGGAAAACGCTGTGGTTAACGCCAAAGCAGGCTGCCTGTATCCGAACAACGCCCGTATGTTGATGGAAGCAAAACAACGCGGATTCAGCAATGCTTTGGCCTGCGATTCAAATGGGAATGTCGCGGAAAGCGCCACCGCCAATGTTTTCATGGTGAAAGACGGCGAAGTGTTTACACCAATTGCCAATGGCACCTTCCTGTCCGGCATCACCCGCGCTCGCCACATGGAACTTTTGCGCGCAGATGGGGTGAAGGTTCACGAGGCCACCCTGAACTATAATGACTTTGACAGTGCCGATGAAATCTTCCTGACCGGAAATATGTCCAAAATCACACCGGTGACACAGTTTGACGATGTGAACTATCAGGTGGGGCCTGTCACACGCCGGGCGCGTGAGCTGTACTGGGATTGGGCCCATTCAGGCCGCGGATAAGCCACGAAGCAATAATAAGATACGGCGCCATGTTCATACAAACATGGCGCCGTCATTCTTTTAGCAGAAACCCGTCGACCCGATTAAAATCAGAGCAGCGCGCGGATCTTTTCCAGTGTGGCAGAGTTCACAGCAACGCCAGCATCCGCCGCAGCAATCCGTTTTGCCCCACGGCCATCACCGGGCACACGTACGCCATCCTGATCACGAACCGCTTCGGTCAGTGCGGCCAGTTGTGTCGCGAATGCACCGCCTGATGTGGCTTGTGGGTCGATCGCGATAAAGAACTGGCCTGTTTTGGGCGGGCCGCCTTTTGTGCCGGAGAACGGGCTTGCGTCTTTGCCAAGTGTCGCACCGGACATCACCGCTGCCATCATCTCAACCATCAAGGCGATGCCCACGCCTTTATAGCCACCTGACGGCACCATAGAGCCTTTTAGGCCGGCATCAGGATCAGTTGTTGGGTTGCCGTCGACGTCCAAAACCCAACCTTCGGGCACGGCTTTACCTTCGCGGGAATGTTTCATCACTTCGCTTTTCGCGATGGTGGATGCGGATTGGTCGATCAAGACTTCGGCCTGTCCATCCGCACCGGGTGCCGCGATGGAAAATGGGTTGGTGCCCACCACGGGTTTTGCACCACCCGTTGGCGCGATAGACGCCGGCGCATTGGTGAACCCAATCCCCATCAGACCTGCTTGGGCCAGACGTTGGGTGTGCACACCCAGAACGCCACAGTTGTAAGAATTGTTGATCGCAAGAACGGCAACACCCTGGTCTTTCGCCGCTGGGATCAGCTTTTCAAAGCCCATATCAATCGCCGCATGGGCAAAACCCGTCGCGGCATCCACAGTCACCACGGATGGTTTGGGCTGGGACAGAACCGGCTGCGCATTGCCGTCAACCTTGCCGCATTGCACGTGTTCCGCATAGATCGGGATGTAAGCCAAACCATGGGAGGCAACGCCATCCGCTTCTGTCATTGCGGTCGCTTTGGCCAGAGGGGCGGCGTTTGCAGGCGATGTGCCCGCGGCCACCAATGCGTCCTGGGCCAGGGTTTCGATCTCGGCCAGGGTCAGGGTTTCTGTCGTGGTCATTCGTTCACATCCTTCAGTTAATCATTGTCATTCAAGCCCGCACCCGCGCCCAGCAGACGCGATGCTTCGGTCGCTGGCGCATAGGTGCGATGGGCAAACGCGCCAAGACGTGCCCAGCAAGCATCATCCACATGGGCACGCATCACAGGCGCATTTGGTGTTGTCATCTGCGCGGGTGCGCAACAGCGTACTTCGGTGGCATGGGCACAGAGAACATCTTCGCGCGCACCCTGCACACATAGTTGATGTCCGTCGGTTGTCAGGCGCACATTGCCCCATTCCACTGCCACACCAACCCCCAGCCGCAGCGCCGCCCCAGAGGCGAACGGCACAATCAACAGGGGCTGACTGACCTGTTCAATCGTGATCACCTGACCATCCATCATGCGCACAGCACAATCAGACATCGCCGCCCCGGAAATCAGCGGGCTCATGCGGCCAGCGGGGGCGCGCCAGGTGCCTGTCAGGCTGGAGGGCGAAAAATCAATCGCAGGCAGTCGGTCATTCAATTCCAGAAGATCTGCCAAAAGATCCGGCCCAGGATAGCCAAAACCAGCAAGCCAACGCGTGCCTTTGGCCGCTTCTTCCGCAAGCCCCCAGGCAAGGCCCGCCCCACGGGCGGCGCGTTTGCTCATGGCTTCGATTTCATTCAAAGAATGGCTCATATCTTAACCCTTTTCCTGTGCAGGATAGACCCAGTCATCGGCATTGCGCGATTGCAGTTCTTCCGGATAAGGCGCATTGCCATACATGCAAATCCGTACCCAGCGATCGGAACGCGGGTCAAAATGCACAGCCCCAAAGAACGCCAATTTGCAACGCAGCATATCAATCGGCAGCACGTCTTCTGAAATCGTATTGTCCCGAATTTCCGCATAGGGCGCACGCCCTACGATTTGCGCGCGGCGTAGAATATGACGGTGTTCCGGGTGGCGCAAAAGGAACTCGGCCACCGGTGTTTCAGACGGCCAATGTTCCAACGCTTGAAACAGGATCGCCGCATCACGCCCCGGTGCCAGCGGTTGTTCATAATCCTCAATCGGTTCTTCAAAGCGTTCGCCAAGGCGGGGTTCCAGCTTTTCTTCCGACACATACCAAGCCCGCGCTTTGCTGGCGGGCAGCTTCCAATCGGTGTTCAAAGCCCAACCATATGCGTCACGCAAAATGTCCCGTACACGCCCCAAAGTCATCGCACCCGCGATGCGGAATGTCGGTGTATTATCCGCGGCCATATGATCCGCCAGATCGTCAACCAATGTGCCGTAAGGTTCCAAAATGAGTGATGCCAGACATTCCTGCGCATCCACTCCAAGATGGGCGTCTGCCCAAGAACAGAGCCTATCCCAAGGGAAATCCGATGCCAGATCCGCTGTTTCAAGATGTGTCGCAAGCCGATCAAGATCAGCACGCAGCACCGCCAGTTTTTCCACCTGAATAGGGTGTTCGGAATGCCAGTTTGCAGCAGAAATCAAACTGCGATCAAAGACGTCACGGAAGGTAGCGATATCTATATCAGACGCCGTTTCAACACTGCGCACCCGCGCAATCGCAGTTTCGCGCGCAGCAACCCAATTGTTGAAAAGAACCGGATGGTTCAACAGGAAAGGCGCCATGCCAAGGCCGGTGGAATTGCCGATGCCAACAGAACGCGCGATTGCAGGGTCAAGCGTTGCTGCGGTCTTGCCCGCCGCCTGTGCCCGTTCATTGGCCATATGTTGCACAAGGTCACGCACAAACGCACGCGTCAGGAAGACGGACAGCATTTCCACCTGAAATGGGGTCGCAAATTCCGGGCGATCCGCGATCATTTCACGATCAGCCGCGCCCAATTTGCCAGATCCGTAAACCGCAGTGGTGCGCATCAGATAACCAACCGCATCAATCGTTTCCTGATCGGGCTGGATGCCAGATGCCAGCGTTGACACAACATGTTCCCACAGGCGCACGGATCGATTGGCGCGCGACACGGACAGCTCAGATCCTGTCACGCGGCCCGCTTCTTGCAAGGGAATGTTTTGCGACAGACGGGTGATATCATCCGCAGTCGGCACACCGTCAAACAAAGTGAATGTGCAATCCCAAGCCTCGGCGATCACGCGGTCAGATCGTTTCTCAGCGGGTAGATCATGGGCGAAAGCCACAAGTGAATAGCTGCGATCCGGTCCATGGGCGGAATAGACAGCATGACCAACACCATTGCCGTCAATTTCAAAAGCAGGTCGATCAAAACGCCAAGCTTCCCGCGCCATACGACGGGTCAGAATGCGCATAAAGGATAGACGGGACTGATGCAGAGATCCAAGACGTGCAAGGCGCATGACCTTCGCGGGGTCGCGCAAGGGGATCTTTGTGGTTTGCGTATCTGCGGCGTTCATCCTGCCCTCCTATAGAATAAAAGCCGGGCACATAGCGCGCCCGGCCAAAGGTTTATTGTTCGCGGCCTTTTGCCAATGTGATGCGCAGGGCGTCCCACAAAGATGGCAGCAAGATCAGTGACACAGGCACGGCTGTGATCACGATAAAGCTTTGCAATTTGGTCACGCCCCCTGATCCAAGCGAGATCAGAACAATCGCCATAATCCCCATCGCAATGCCCCAGAACACCCGGATGGATGCCGGTGGGTTTGCGCTGTCTTTGGACATGGTTGCCGCGATCACATAGCTCATTGAATCCCCCGTTGTGGCCACGAAGATCGTGGTCAAGATCAGGAACAACAGCGACACAAGGAAGCCCATCGGCAGGTTACCCGTGATCGCCAACAGCGCTGCAGGCAGGTTAAAGCCCTCAAATGCAGCAGAAATCGTGCCCGGTTCAGCCAGTTCCATCGCGATGCCTGTGCCGCCAATGATCGTAAACCAAAAGTTGGTCACAATCGGTGCAACGATAGACAACATGATGATGATACCACGGATTGAACGTCCACGTGAAATCCGCGCAATGAACATCGCCATCAGCGGGCCATATCCCATGAACCAGCCCCAGAAGAACACGGTCCACCAGCCAAGCCAGCCCGGCGCGCCGAAGACGGCCGCGTCACCGCGATACAGCGCCATCTGGAAGAAGTTCGCCAGATATGTGCCAAAACCAGAGAAGAACGAACTAAAGATAAAGCCCGTTGGACCCGCCAGCAGAACAAACACCAAAAGGCCTGCGCCCAGGATAATGTTGATCTTGGACAGGATCTGAATGCCTTTGGACAGACCGGTCATAGCAGAAATCGTATAGATCGCAGCCAAAGCAACAATCACTAGCATTTGCGTCATGAACACGTCAGGAATGCCAAAAAGATCTTCCAGACCATAGCTGACTTGCAAGCCGAGGAAGCCAATCGGGCCAACTGTACCGGCAACAACCGCGATGATCGAAGACGCATCGGCAATCAGACCAATCGGGCCGTTGATCGCCTTGTCGCCAAACACCGGGTACAACAGGGTACGTGGCGCCAACGGCAGACCTTTTTCATAGTGGTAATGCATCAGCATGACAGTGGATAGGGATCCAAGGATCGCCCAGGCCAGAAAACCCCAATGCATAAAGCTTTGTGCAATGGCTGCGTTCACCGCATCTTCCATCCCAGATTCAGCCCCATAAAGCGGAGGGGAAGACAGGAAATGTGCAATCGGTTCACCCGCAGCCCAGAACACGCCACCGCCCGCAAGCAGGGTACACATGATCATGGATCCCCATTGGAACAGGCTAAATTCAGGTGCCGCAAGACCACCCAGAATGGCTTTGCCGCCGGGCAGCACGCATAGCACCAAACCGATCAGGAAGGTCGCAAGCAAAAGCACCTGCCAATACAGACCAAAGTAGGTCGCAGCAATGTTAAAGCCCCAGTCAATATAGGCTGAGAGCGTGACAATATCGATGATGGCAACCGCGCAAAACAATGCGATGAAGCCCCCAGAAATTGCGAAAAGGGGTATGTTCACAGAACCCTTTTCTGTGTTCGTTTGATCCGTCATGGTTTCCTCCCTGACAACGGGTCAGGCTTTGTGGGCCGTAATTCTGACCGGCGTGTATTACGCAGGTACGAAGTTTTTCTCGTAAAAATTATACCAGTTACGCCCCATGATCCCGGCCACCTCAGTGTCAGACAGACCCGTCGCGCGCAGGCCATCTTCAAGGTTTCCAAAGTCACGGTTGTCTTTGAACCACGTCGGCATTTCCGGGAAACCAGGCGCGCTGGCAGAG
>NZ_JBMYXF010000028.1:0-40342 GCF_049608145.1 Halocynthiibacter sp. | reverse complement strand
ATCAACAAGTTGCGCTTCTGCACAGTGAAAACCGGTTTGGGTCGACAGATATCGCCTTGACGCCAGATGGCCCCGTGGTGGTTGAAGTGAACAATGGATGTGCTTTTGAGCTGGTGCAAATGGCGACCGGACAAGGGTTTTTCACCGATGAAATCCTGTCCTTCTTTGAAGAATGCAATGTAAAGCTTTAGAAACCACCGCCCTTGTTGATACAGCTTGCACAAATCGATGTTTCAACAGCTGTTTTGTGCAATGATCGGAAAGCGCTTTTGAACACACACCCCTTGCTTGCCAGGGCGTGGGATCACATATAGGGTGCGCGGCAACATAAAACTTCGCCGGGCATTCCGGCTCAGACAGAGAGACCCTTCATGGAAACCATTGCTCAGTTTATCCCCCTTATTGCGATCTTCGGGATCATGTATTTCCTGCTGATCCGTCCACAGCAAAAGAAGATGAAAGAACATCAGGAAATGGTGTCTGCGTTGCGTCGCGGTGACCAAGTGATCACCCAGGGTGGTTTGATCGGCAAGGTCGTAAAGGTCAAAGAGGGCGACAACGAAGTGGAAGTTGAACTGGGCGAAGGGGTGAAAGTACGTGTCGTGCAATCCACAATTGCCACGGTTTTGTCCAAGACAGAGCCCGCGAAATAATTTAATTTTCAACAGATTACAGGGAAGCCTTCAGGTTTCCCTGTTTTACTTCTGACAGACGGATTTGGCGAATGCTTGATATCCCCCTCTGGAAGCGGATCATGATCGCAGCACTTTGTGCGCTGGGATTGTGGCTGGCGCTTCCAAATGCATTTTATACAACGGTTGAACGTCACAATGATGCGCTGGTCGCCATTGAAGAAAATGGCGCGACACCTGATCTTCAGGCGGATGTGGATGCCTGGCCTTCTTATATGCCGGCATCACTGGTGAACCTTGGCCTTGATCTGCGCGGCGGTGTGCATTTGCTTGCCGAAGTTCAGGTCGAAGATACATATGCCACCCGTATGAACGGCATGTGGACGACGGTGCGTGACACATTGCGTGCGGAACGCGCCACCATTGGTGGTGTGCGCCAGCAAGATGCTGAACCGGGGTTCCTTCGGGTGCGTATTGGCAATGAAGATGCCATGCCACGTGCACTGGAACTTTTGCGCAGCCTGGCACAACCCGTAACCACACTGGCCGGTGTGGGCGAGATGGATCTTGTGTTTTCGTCCCAGGGCGATGTGATCACGATCACCCTGTCAGATGCAGAAAAAGCAGCGATGGATGAACGCACCCTGGTGCAGACCCTTGAAATCGTGCGCCGCCGTGTGGACGAAGTCGGCACCCGTGAACCCACCATTCAGCGCCAGGGCACCAATCGTGTGCTGATCCAGGTGCCAGGTCTGGGCAGCGCGGAAGAGCTGAAAGAACTTCTGGGCACCACGGCAAAGCTGGAATTCCGCCCCGTTGTACGTCGGACAACCGATCCGGACGTATCCCCGGGCGCGGGCAATGAAATCATGCCATCTGTTGATGAACCGGGCCAATATTACATCGTTGAAAAAGGCGCGGTTGTCGGTGGTGAAGATCTGACCAATGCGCAACCGACTGTTGACCAGAACGGCGGCCAGGCGGTTAGTTTCAGTTTCAACATCTCGGGTGCTAAGAAATTTGGCGATTACACCGCCGAAAATATAGGATCCCCCTTTGCGATCGTTCTGGACGGCGAAGTCATCTCTGCCCCGACCATCCAAAGTCACATCGCGGGCGGGTCCGGCATTATCACCGGGCGTTTCACAATTGAAGAAACCATCAAACTGTCAGCACTTTTGCGTGCCGGTGCATTGCCTGCCAAGCTCAGCTTTGAAGAAGAACGCACCATCGGCCCCGAACTGGGGCAGGACAGCATTGAGGCCGGGCGCATCGCCTGTATCGTCGCCTTTATCGCGGTTCTTGTCTTTATGGTTCTGTCCTATGGCACCTTTGGCATGTTCGCCAATATCGCCCTGATCATCAACGTCGGGCTGATCTTTGGCCTGCTGTCCCTGATCGGTGCAACCCTGACCTTGCCGGGCATTGCTGGGATCGTTCTGACGATTGGTATGGCGGTGGATGCCAACGTGTTGATCTTTGAACGTATCCGTGAGGAGTTGAAGGCAAAACGTGGCCCCGCGCGTGCGATTGAACTGGGCTATGAAAAAGCCCTATCCGCGATTATCGACGCCAACATCACCACATTCATCACCGCTGTGATCCTGTTCTTGATGGGCTCTGGTCCGGTGAAAGGCTTTGCGATTACGCTGGGCCTTGGCATTATCACATCCGTGTTTACCGCGATCTTCGTGACCCGCCTTGTGGTGGTGATCTGGTTCGAACGTAAACGTCCCAAAGAGATCGAGGTATAAGAGATGCGTTTGAAACTTGTTCCATCTGAAACCAACTTTGATTTCTTTTCACGCGGCGCACTGACAGGTGGCTTTTCGGTTCTGATGATGGTGGCTTCTGTCGTGCTGTTCTTCATGATGGGCCTGAATTTCGGGATTGATTTCCGGGGGGGGACCACCTTCCGGACCAATGCGGACAATACAGTTGTTGTCGGGGATTACCGTGATGCGCTGGCGCCTCTGGGGCTTGGTGATACATCTATTGTTGTGGTGCAGGATCCTCTGAACCCAGACAATAATGTCACCCAAATCCGGATCGAAGCGCAAGATGCTGCTGTGGCATCGGACACGACAGCCGCTGTACTGGCCGCACTTCAGGCGGTTGATGAAACTCTGCGTTTTGAAGCGGTTGAAAGCGTTGGTCCAAAAGTATCGGGTGAACTTGTGCAGACCGCTGTTTTGGCTGTTGTTGCGGCGATTGCGGCTGTGTTGTTCTACATCTGGCTGCGGTTCGAATGGCAGTTCGCCCTGGGCGCTGTCGCGGCGCTTGTCCATGACGTGATCATCACAATCGGGGCGTTTGCGCTGCTGCAAATCAAGTTTGACCTTGCGATCATCGCGGCCCTTCTGACGATTGTCGGCTACTCGTTGAACGATACGGTGGTGGTGTTTGACCGGGTGCGGGAAAACCTGCGCAAATATAAGACGCGCGCACTGCACGAGGTTCTGAACCTGTCGATCAACGAAACCCTGTCGCGTACCGTGATGACATCTGTCACCACATTGATCGCGCTGATTTCGCTGTTTGTTTTGGGTGGTGATGTGATCCGGGGCTTTGTGTTTGCAATGATCCTGGGTGTGGTCATCGGGACATATAGTTCGGTTTTCGTGGCCTCGGCCATTCTGAACCGTCTGGGTGTGAAACGTGACTGGTCCAAGGAAGCCGCGCGCAAAGTCAGCGGTCAATTCGCTGATATCGATGCCTGATTTCCTGTCCCCTTTGCTGGCTGCGGCCATGGCAGAGGGGACAGTCTTTCTATGCTTTGGTGTGGCGCTTGCTGGCTTCATCCGCGGTTTTTCTGGCTTTGGAACCGCGCTGATCTATCTGCCCTTCGCGGCACAGATCCTGACCCCATTTGAAGCCCTAACCACCCTTATCATCATGGACCTGATCGGCCCGTTGCCACTGGTGCCCCAGATGTGGCGTGACAGCCACCGCCGGGATGTGCTTCGCCTTGCTGGGGGCATGGCGCTGATGTTGCCACTGGGGCTGTATATCCTGTCACTGATTGCCCCCGAGATTTTCCGCTATCTGATTTCCGGCGTCACGCTGGTTCTTTTGTTCCTGCTGATCTCTGAGGTGCGCTATCCCGGCGAGCTGAAGAAATACATGATCTGGATGGCGGGTGGTTTGGGTGGTTTCCTTGCGGGTGTCGCTGGCATTCCCGGCCCGCCAGTGATCCTGCTGTATATGGCAAGCCAGCACACGGTATCCGTCGTGCGCGCCAATATTTTCCTGTATCTTCTTCTGACAGATATTCTGATGCTGGGGGTTCTTTGGCTGTATGGCGAGTTGATCCCATCAGCGATTTGGCTGGGCCTTGTGATTGCGCCGGTTTATCTGCTGGCAAATGTTGTGGGCGCTGCTATTTTCAAACCAGAGTTTGAGCGGGGATATAGAATCCTTGCCTATATCGTGATTGGCGGGGCCGCCATTTCCGGCCTGCCACTGTGGGATTAAGCCATGCGCCTGAATGAAATCAGCTATACCGACGCGAAACCTGTAGATGGCTATGGCCCGGGTTTTTTCCGTATTGGCGGCAAAGTGTTTGAGGGGCATGTGATGATCTCGCCTATGGGGGTGATCGCCTGGGGGGGCTATGACGACACGGACACGTTGATTGAGATGTTGAAAGATCAGGTGGATGTGGTGTTTTGTGGCACGGGCGAAGATGTCGCCCATCCACCGCGTGCCTTTCGTGAGGCCTTAGAAGCAGTGGGCATCGGGGTTGAACCCATGTCATCGCCATCGGCGGCGCGCACCTATAATATCCTACTGTCCGAAGGCCGCCGTGTGGCTGCGGCAATGCTGACAATTTGATAACCTGTTTCATGTGATACATGCTGTCTGAAACCAACCGGAACCCTGATGAACGATACAGGCGATACATCTGAAGACCTGCCGCGCGGCGCATTGCTGGTTGAAAACCTGACATGTGCGCGTGGGGGCGTGCCTGTTTTGCGCGGGGTCAGTTTTAAACTGTCGCCCGGGGTTGCGGTTCTGCTGCGTGGGCCCAATGGCGTTGGCAAGACAACGCTTTTGCGTACCATCGCCGGGCTGCAGCCGTCTTTGCGGGGGCGATGTAAGGCCAATGGCACGATTGCCTGGGCAGGTCATGCAGATGCGATCAAGGCGACGTTAAATGTGCAGGAAAACCTGAAATTCTGGGCCGCAGTTCATGGCGCAGGCACGATGGCTGCGCGCCAAGAAAAAGTGGATCAGGCGGTTGAGAGCTTTTATCTGCGTGATCTGCTGCTGCGCCCGGCACAAAGCCTGTCAGCCGGTCAGAAACGTCGTCTCGGTCTGGCACGTCTCTGTGTGACCGGCGCCGAAATCTGGGCGCTTGATGAACCCACGGTGTCGCTTGACGCGGACAGTGTCATCCTGTTTGCCGACGCTGTACGGGCGCATTGCGCGGCAGGCGGATCGGCCCTGATCGCCACGCATATTGACCCGGGTGTTGAGGCCGCAACACTGGATCTGCAGCCTTATTCCACACGCCGCGACCTGAATGATGTGCCACCGGAAACGGAAGACACACCTGTCGGGGACGAAGGGTTTCTGGAGGACGGCAACCTATGATCGCGCTTTTGATCCGGGATCTTCGTATTGCGATGCGCGCAGGGGGCGGGGCGGGGCTTGGCCTTGCATTCTTCCTGATGGTGGTGATCTTTGTTCCATTGGGCGTGGGCCCTGAAACGCAATTGTTGTCACGCATTGCGCCTGGCATTCTGTGGGTTGGGGCGCTGTTGGCCTGCCTTTTGACGTTGGACCGTATCTTTGCGCTGGATTTTGAAGATGGCACGCTGGACGCATTGTTATGTGCACCTTTGCCCTTGTCCGGTGTGGTTCTGGTGAAATCCATCGCGCATTGGCTGGTCACCGGCCTTCCCTTGACGTTGATTTCACCATTGCTGGGCGTTTTGTTGAATTTACCGGCAGAAGGGTATTTCTGGCTGATGGCCTCGCTGTTGCCGGGCACGTTGTCCCTGTCTGTCATTGGTGCATTTGGCGCGGCGTTGACCGTGGGGGTGCGCCGGGGCGGGCTGTTGTTGTCGTTGCTTGTATTGCCTTTGTATGTGCCGACACTTGTGTTTGGCGCGGAATGCGCCAGCGCCTTAATGAACCTCAAAGATCCGGTCGCACCCTTTATCTTCCTGCTGGTGATCACCTTGGGGTCTGTGGCGTTCCTGCCGATGGCGGGGGCGATGGCTTTGCGCGCGAACCTGCGATAAAGCGTCCCCTTGAAGCCCGTTGAAAAGAAAGCTAGCTAGGCGCCATGTCACTTTGGGAATATGCAAATCCAACAAAATTCATGCGCCTTTCCGGCGCGGTTTTGCCGTGGGTTTCTGTGCTTGCTGGCCTGTCTGTGGTCAGCGGTCTGATTTGGGGCTTTTTCCTGACGCCTGAGGATTTCAAGCAGGGTTCAACTGTTAAGATCATCTTTATTCACGTGCCTGCCGCGATGCTGGCGATCAATGCATGGTTTATGATGCTTGTTGCGTCTTTAATCTGGGTGATCCGCCGCCATCATGTCTCAGCACTTGCTGCGCGCGCCGCCGCACCTGTTGGGTTTGTCATGACCCTGATCGCCCTGATCACCGGCGCGGTCTGGGGGCAGCCCATGTGGGGCACCTGGTGGGCCTGGGATCCGCGTCTGACATCCTTCCTGATCCTTGCCCTGTTTTACCTGGGCTATATGGCCCTGTGGGAAGCGGTGGAAAACGCTGATACCGCCGCTGATCTGACATCCGTGCTGTGCCTTGTGGGGACGGTCTTTGCGATCCTGTCGCGCTATGCTGTGAACTTCTGGAACCAGGGGTTGCATCAGGGCGCATCCGTGGGTCGCGTCGATGCCGTCACCGGCGCGGATACGGCTGAGAAAGTCAGCAATGTCTATTTTTACCCATTATCGCTAAGCATCCTTGGGTTCTTCCTGCTGTTTATTGCGCTGGTTTTACTGCGCACCCGAACCGAAATTCGCCTGCGTCGCAGTTCCGCCCTGCTGGCCCGTGAAAGGATTGGTTGAGATGCCGGAACTTGGGAATTACGCATTTGAGGTCTTACTGGCCTATGGGATCAGTCTGGTCCTGATCCTTGCGCTGTGTGGCGCCAGCATTGTCCGGGCAAGACGGGTGACCAAAGCCCTGCGCGAAATCGAAGCAAGACGGAAACAATCATGAAATTCAATCCGATCCTGGCCCTGCCACCTGCTATTTTTGGTGGGTTTCTGATTTTTGCGTTTTTGGGCCTTGGGGGCGAGAAGGGCTTTGAAGGTCGACAGGGTGCCATTGCGCCGGATCTGTTTGTTGAACCTCTCGCTGATATGGCCGAAATCCGTCATGAAGATCTGACCACGGGGGGCGTGAAATTGGTGAATTTCTGGGCCAGCTGGTGCGCCCCTTGTCGTGCTGAGCATCCAAACCTTGAAATTCTGAAATCCGAAGGTGTGCCGATTTACGGTGTGAACTATAAGGATGACCCAGTGAATGCGGTTGAGTTTCTGCGTGAACTTGGCGATCCATATACGGCAATTGGCGCGGATCCAACAGCCCGTACAGCCCTAGAATGGGGCGTCGCCGGGGTTCCAGAAACTTATATTCTTGATGCGGAAGGGCGGATCATACAGCGTTTTGCGGGTCCGATCACAGAACGCACTTTGCAGGCCATTATCCGACCGGCGCTAGAGCGTGCAGCGGGCCGGGAATAGCCCACTGCACTAAGTGTTGTGTCTCTGCATCTTGCTAAGCAGCGCAAAACGCGCAGCATAGATCAGCCTTCAGGTGAGGATGAATGGCATGACGGCCAAGAGGCAAAGCAACCCTGTTTCTAGCAGGGGGAGTGGAAGAGAGGTCCGACGGGCGGAGCCTTTGGGTAAACTAAGATCAATCATAAACACACTACTGTTCTTACACAGGTTAATATTCGCCCAGGAAAACATGTGAATCCAGCAAAAATCACAGAAATTTTACACAATTGAATGTTCGTTGCATTTTGCAAAGCCATTAAGGCGGGCCTGTGACGAAGTTTTGCAAATTGATAGGGGAATGTGGCGAATGCGTCGCGAAGAAGGCAAAAACGACCGGCGCGCCAGATTCTGATCAACGGTAAAATCGGTTTCGATGAATCGATCCGGTGAAATTTCGGACATGTGAAGAACCAAATACAACGGATGTACCCGGGACTGGGCTGCTCTCAAAACGTTGATTGGCGTTTGATCCAATGGGCCGTTACAGTGGGGATGAGAGAAGGATACAGGTACATGATCAGACAGATTCTTGGTTCCGCAGCTGTTGCGGTGTTTTCCCTGGCCGCGCCGGTGTTGGCGCAAAACAGCAGCAATCCGGTTGTGATTGAACTTTATACATCTCAAGGCTGCAGTTCCTGCCCTCCGGCGGATGCGTTGCTCAGCGAATATGCGCAGCGTGACGATGTGATCACTTTGGCGCTGCATGTGGATTACTGGGATTACATCGGCTGGGCTGATACATTTGCCCGCCCGGAACATACCCAACGCCAGCGTGGCTATGCCGCTGCCGCGCATACGCGCACGATTTATACGCCGCAAATGATCCTGAATGGGGAAACCCATATCGTTGGCAATCAACCCGCCGATCTTGAATTGGCGCTCCTTGATCAGCAAAATAAGGCGGACCAGCTGGATCTGACGGTTGAACGTGGTGATGGCGTGATTTCCGGTGTGGTACGGAACCTGGGATATCAACCCTCTGATGAGGGGCTTGTTGTGCAGCTTGTGCGGTTTATTCCGGAACAGGCTGTTGAGATCCGTCGCGGGGAAAATGCGGGAAAAGCAATTACCTATACCTCAGTTGTGACACAGATGGACGTGCTTGGCACTTGGGATGGGAAAGACGACTTGCAGATCAATGCTCAAGTATCTGATGAAGATGCCGTTGTTGTACTTGTGCAGGAAGCCAATCACGGATCGGTTTTGGCTGCGGCACGTCTGCGCTGAACTTTTTCAATAATTTCCGGTTTCCAGCGGCGGTGAATCCAGAACCACTGATCCATATGGTCACGGGTGACGTGTTCCAGCTCGCGGTTCAACTCCGCCAGCATGGTTTCGGGGTCACTGTGTTCAACCGGCGTGCCGGTGCGAATTTCAAAGCTGAAACCATCTGATCCACGTATGCCCCAGACAGGCAGCAAAAGCGCATTGTATTTCAGGGCCATAACGGCGGCTGACAGGCTGGTCATGGCTGGTTTGTCAAAAAAATCCATGGCCACGCCAGAAGACGTGTGATTGTCGATGAAGAAGCCCAGAACACCACCGCCGCGCAGAAAACGCATCATTTCTACCTGTCCCTTGCGGGAACTTGGGAAAATTGGGCTGCCGATTTCGGCGACTGATTTCACGTAATGTTCGTTGAAAAAACGGTTGCTCATCGGGCGATATAGGGCGCCGATATTGAACCCTCGATCAATCAGTGCAGCCCTTGGTGCATCGTAATTTCCGAAATGCCCCGTAACCAGAACGACAGGGCGACCTTGTTCGCGGGCATCTTCCAAGGCTTTCAACCCGGGGCCCGTAATCGGCATGCTGGCGGCGTGTTTTTTGAAGGTGGCCCCTGAATAAATCTCGATTAGGGATCGACCGGCATTGTTGGCAACCGCATGTTCAAGGCGTTTCACTTCGCTGTCGGGCAGATCGGGGCAGACATATGCAAGATTTTCGCGGACACGTTTTCGCCAGCCAGCAAGGGGGGCGACAACATGTTCGAAAATCCGCCCAAACAGCGCAACACGCGTGCGGTAGGGCAGAAGGCTCATGAAACCAAGGGTGCCACGTGCGAGAATATTAACAGCGAAATCAGCAATGTCTTTGCGTTGCACAACCATAGTCACGTTGGTTCCTGTCTGACGTATCTTGGGAATACGTCAGGTTACCAGGCATCGCAAGTGAATTGGACGCCTGAACATGAACCAGCTGCCCTTTGCCTGGGGATGACGTGGTATGGCTAGGGACACAGACATCAGGCGTCCTCAGGCTCTTCTTCCTCGTCTTCTTCGATTTCCAGCAGTACAATTTCGTCCGCATCTGCCAATCGGCGCAATTCAGAAACAATTTTGCCCATTGCGGCTTCGCCAATTTCTTCTTTAACCTCGCCGCGGGCTTCCATGTCTTCGCGTAGGCTGTCCGCCAGTCGTGACGACATTTGTGACAACATGAAATTAACGGTTTTTGAGTTGTCGCTTTCGGGATCCACTGAAGCAAAGGCAAAGGCATCGATCTGCGCGCCGGTTTCAACATCGCGCAGCACTTTTGTGACATCCATCGGGTCAAGACGGGTTGCGATATGGGCGAAGGTAAAGATGGATTTGCGCACCTCACGCGCAAATTCGCGATCTTCATCTTCAAGGCTTTCCAGAAGATCATCCCGCACGGCCGCTTTGGCCTGATTAAGGATCGCACCAACCCGGTTCTCGGCAGCTTCTTCAAAGGCCATGGGTTTATGTGAATCAAGCTGGCTGGCCAGAGAAAGCCCAATACGTTCAATCGCATCAGGGCTGACCGTGCCGGTCATAGACATGGCCCAGGTGATCTTTCTGGCAATCGCACCAGGAAGAGAGCTAAGCAGTTCAGCGGCGCGTGAAACGGACAGTTTTGACAAGACCACGGCGGCAATTTCGTTGCTTTCACACATCAGCATTGTGCGCAGTTTTTCGTTTTCCAGCCGTTCCAGCCGCAGCCAGGGATCTGAAATGGCCTTCAAACCGATCTCCCGCCGCATTTTCTGGATGGTGGTTTCATTTATAACCCCTTCCAAATCGGTCAACGCCCCTTCCAGACCACGGGAATTGGTCAGGCCGATTGTGACCAGCTCTTTCAGAAATTCTTTGGCCACTTCGCGAGATGTTTCGCGTTTCACAATCCGCATCGATGCCATGTGTTCGGTCAACAGGACCTGGCAGGATTCAGGCAATTCCTGAAGGGGCAGTTTAATGTCTTCATTCAGCAGAAGGCGCACCAGAATCGCGGCTTTCTGGCTTTGCGGCAGACCGGGAACCGCGGGAAGATGTTCATCGCTGTTGCCCTGTCCGCCAATTGCGGGCAGGGGCGGGGGCAGGGGTAGGCCTGGTAATCCGTCGGGCAAGGGGTTCTCCATCGCTTTACCGGCTTTCCGCCGGGTTTCCCCGACTATGGCCGTCAAAGCGTTAAGAGACCCCTTACAGGTTACAGATTATTCGCCGAAAACACGCTTGAAGATCGTGTCGACATGTTTGGTGTGATAGCCCATGTCGAATTTTTCGTTGATACCATCTTCGCCCAAAGCTTTGACAACCTCAGCATCGCCCAGCAGCAGTTCACGGAAATCAAGGCGTTTTTCCCAAACTTGCAACGCGTTACGTTGCACCATGGAATAAGCGTCCTCGCGGGATACACCCGCCTGGGTCAGGGCCAAAAGCACACGTTGCGACATCACGAGACCTGGGAATTTGTTCATATTGTCCAGCATGTTCTGCGGGAACACGAGCATCTTTTCAATCACGCCAGCCAAACGGTGCAGGGCGAAATCAAGGGTCACGGTCGCGTCAGGGCCAATCGCACGTTCAACGGAGGAATGCGAAATATCGCGTTCATGCCACAGCGCCACGTTTTCCATCGCAGGGATCACCGCCATACGCACCAGACGCGCAAGACCGGTCAGGTTTTCGGTCAGGACAGGGTTTTTCTTATGCGGCATCGCGGATGAACCCTTTTGCCCCATAGAGAAGAATTCAGCACCTTCCAGAACTTCGGTGCGCTGCATGTGGCGGATCTCAATCGCGACGTTTTCGATGGAAGACGCAATCACACCCAGCACGGAAAAGAACATCGCGTGACGATCACGTGGGATCACCTGTGTTGAAATCGGCTCAGGGCGCAGACCCAGTTTCGCACAAACATGTTCTTCCACGGCGGGGTCGATGTTTGCGAATGTGCCAACAGCGCCTGAAATCGCGCCAGTTGCGATTTCTTCGCGCGCCGCCAAAAGGCGGGCTTTATTGCGATCCATTTCCGCATAGAAACGCGCAAATGTCAGACCCATTGTGGTGGGTTCCGCGTGAATACCGTGGGAACGACCAACACGCACGGTGTCTTTATGTTCCAACGCGCGGGTTTTCAGCGCGGCCAGAACACGATCAACACCGGCCAAAAGGATGTCAGCGGCGCGCACCATTTGCACGTTCAAACAAGTGTCGAGCACGTCAGAAGATGTCATGCCCTGGTGCACAAAACGCGCCTCTTCAGAACCAACATGTTCCGCCAAATGCGTCAGAAACGCGATGACGTCATGTTTGGTCACAGCCTCGATTTCATCAATGCGCGCCACGTCAAATTCAACGTCTTTTGCTTTCCAGACCGCATCGGCGTTTTCGCGTGGGATCACACCAATGTCAGCCATCGCATCACAGGCGTGGGCTTCGATCTCATACCAGATCTTAAACTTGGTCTCAGGGGACCAGATGGAAACCATTTCAGGGCGGGAATAACGGGGGATCATGGCAAGGCCTTTATGCGGGTTGGCGTTGCTCCCAGTCTCATAGGGGGTGGGGCGAAATTTGCAAGTCTTGCGGCTGGATTAGGTCACGCTTGCCTGAAATCCGGGCATCTGTCATGAAAACACATGCGTAAATTTCTGATATTCTGTCTTTTCACCCTGATTATTCTGTTTCTGTTCAGTTTTGCCGGGGTGCTGCATCCTTTGGGGGATTCGTTTGCGGTGTTTCGCTGGCATCTGGCGGGCGCGATTGTGGTGACCTGCCTCATGGCAGCCCCCAAACAAGGCCAAGAACGCTGGGTCTGGGCGGCCGTTGCCTTGCCCGCTTTTGCGGCTTTCGCCCAAATCACATGGCAAGGCAGTTGGGCCACCAGCACGCCGGATTTTGACTATCAGATCTATCAGAAAAACATGTCGTTTCGGATGGGGGACACAAGGCCATTGCAGGCTGATATCTTGGCGGCAGAGGCTGATTTTGTGATGCTTCAGGAGGTGGATAGTGGCAATCTTCAACTGCTGACTGGCTTGTCTGAAACCCACCCGACACAAGCCTTCTGCGATTTCGCACGCGTGGGCGGGGTCGCGGTTGTGACGCATTTTCCACGCACGGAAACACCTGTGGTTTGCGATGCCGGCAGCGGCATGGTCGCGATGCAGGTCCAAACCCATTACGGAACGCTTTGGCTTGTGTCTCTGCATTTGCATTGGCCTTATCCCTATGGACAAGCCGCGCAAGTTGATCGGATTGTCCCACAGCTCGCAAGGCTTGATGGCGCGGTGCTAATCGCGGGGGATTTCAACATGGTGCCTTGGTCACACACGCTCAGACAAATTGCGCAGGCCACAAACAGCAGTCGCGCAGGCAATGTGCTTTATACACTCCCAATGAAAGATGGACTGATCACTTTGCCCATTGATCACGTCCTGGTGCCCGGCCATTTTGCCACTGAAAGCCAGCTGCGCCCCCTGCTAGGGTCTGACCACCTAGGGGTGTTGGCACGTTTTACAATGCCGCGCTGATCTTTCATCTTGCCCGAAATACTCCGGGGGTTTGGGGGCAGCGCCCCCATTCCGTCACTCCGCCAGACAGGTCTTAATCTCAGAACTGCTTTCCAGCGTCTTATGCACCGGACACTTATCTGCGATCTCCAGCAGACGTTGACGTTGATCCGCATCCAGATCCCCTTCCAGCCGGATCATCCGGGAAAAGCTGTCAATCTTTGAACCGGGGGGGGCGATGCTGCCGTCGCCTGCGTCCTGGGCGTGCACCTTGTCGTGGCTTACGTCCACTGCAACATGTTTCAGTGGCCAGCCCTTGCGGCGGGCATACATGCGGATCGTCATCGACGTACAAGCGCCAAGCCCGGCCGCCATGAACCCATAAGGCGACATGCCGCGATTGGTGCCGCCATAGGCCAGCGGCTCATCGGCCACGGCGTGATGCAATGGGCCGCTTTGGACGTCCTGCATAAATCCATTCGCATCGGCTTCAGACACACGCACGATCCCTTCTGGTGCGCCAATGGGCGGGGCAGGTGGACGCAGATCCATATATTTCCCGGCCCAGCTTGCGATGACCTCGGCGGCATATTCCGCGTCACAGGCATCGGTGATCAAATGGTCGGCTTTATCAAGTGTCACAAAGCTTTTGGGGTGTTTCGCCGCGCCAAAAATCTCGGCTGCGTTTTCGATACCGACAGTTGTGTCCTGCGGCGCATGCATGACCAGCAGGGCGCGGTTCAGTTTGGCAATGTCATCGGCCAGGTTTTCACCCGCCACATCATCAATGAATTCTTTGCGGATGGTAAAGGGACGCCCGCCCAGATCCACGGTCGCTTTGCCTTCGGCACAGATCTTGCCCAATGCACCGCCAAAGTTATGGGTCACATGTTCCGGATCAAAAGGCGCGCCAAGGGTGGTCACGGCTTTCACACTGTCGATACGACCAGCCGCTTTCAGAACCGCAGCCCCGCCAAGGGAATGACCGATCAAAAGGCCCGGGGCCATACCGCGTGCACTCAGATAGTCAGACGCAAGGATCAGGTCAGAGACGTTGGATGTGAAAGACGTGTTCTCAAACTCTCCAGCGGAATGGCCAAGCCCTGTGAAATCAAAGCGCAACACCGCAATCCCCATGCCCGCCAGACGCCCGGCAATGCGACGTGCCGCGGTGATGTCTTTGGAACAGGTAAAACAATGCGCAAAAATCGCAGTGCCCAGATGCGGGCCTTCGGGCAAATCGAAACGTGCGGCAAGCTCTTCACCGCTGTGACCTGTAAATGTTACGCGCTCTGTGGGCATTGGGGCATCCTTTATTGCAGAACCCACAACGTGGCGCTTCATCATCAGGCTTGCAAGCCGCCCAGGCGTTACTTCACGCGAAGGTGAGGGCTTGTGCTGAGACGTGATTTAAAAAGTCACTTTCAGAAATCTCAAACAATGGGCCAGGCCGCCATTTGTTCCATTTATGTGTTTCCCCGAGGCAATGATCACTTTGTCATTGCCTCGGGCGTTGTGGTTATTCACCGCAAAGGGCGGCATCAAATGGGTATTTTGTTAGGTTTTCATAGCCGTCTTCGGTGATCAAAACCTGATCCTCCAGTTTGATCGAGAAATCACCGCCTTCGGGGCTGACCAAAGCTTCAACACAAAGCACCATGCCGGGTTCCAAATCATAGTCAAAAGCGCCTTCAACCATAGCATCAGGATAGGCCACCAAAGGCCATTCATCACACAGACCAACGCCGTGCATCATGCAGCCGTATTTCTGTTTCTGAAACTGATCATCCAGCTTGTGGCAACCCCGGCTCAGATCCTGAATGTTCACACCTGGTTTCAGCATTTCCATATTGGCATCAATATGTTCGCGGCCGTGTTGCATCGCGTAAATCATGTCAGCAGGGGGCTTTTTATCGCCGATCCACCAGCTGCGGGAAATATCAACGCAAATGCCGTAGGATCCGATCAGATCCGTGTCAAAGCTGATGATTTCGTTGTTTTCAATCAGGCGCGGGCCGCATTCTTGGAACCAAGGGTTGGTGCGTTTGCCGGACGTCAGCAGGCGGGTTTCAATCCATTCGCCCCCGCGGCGGATGTTTTCCGCGTGCAGAACCGCCCAGACATCATCTTCGGATACGCCGCCTTTGGGCACCTCTGCACGGGCGAATTTTTCCATTTCAGCCACTGCGATTTCACAGGAATGCGACGCACAGCGCATGGCCAGAATTTCATCCGGCCCTTTGATGCAACGGGCCTTTTCGGTCAGCTCTTCGCCGGGATGAATGTCAAAGCCCTGGGCTTCAAGCGCGCGTAGCCCGTGTAGCATAACTTTATCCACGGCCAGGCGCATATTGCCGCCACCATGTTCCTGGATCAGCACCCGAATTTCGTTGGACAGCGCATCTGCCGCCACATCCACCTTATCGCCACGATCAAAGTAAAACAGATCTGCACCAGACCGCTGTTCGCGAACCAAAGGGTTGAATTCGCTCAGGAAAGGGGACTGTTTGTAATCCCAGATCACCATATACCCATCGGCACAGATCAGAACCGCCCGGAACGGGTTATGCGTGTTCCAAAGCTGCATATTCGTGCTGTCAGTGGCGTAACGGATGTTCAGTGGATCAAACAAAAGAACCCCGCCATAGTCACGTTGATTGATGCCGGCGACCAGACGGTCCAGTCGAAACTGGCGCATGTTTTCTAGGTTGGGCAGGATCAGACCTGCGGCCTCCCATTCTTGCATGGCAAGCAGGGTTGGGCCAATTTCCACGCGATCGTTTTCATTGGGGCTGCCATCGGGCAGGTGGCTGCCTTTGGTTGGATCGATTTTACGTGTGTCTCTGAAATGGCTCATCTGGCTGTCTCCCTTATTGGGTGCAGATTTCGTCACGTCGCAAGGCTTGTCCCGCCTGAAACCGACCAGAAGGAAGTCGGTTTTATGAAGCAATCGATATGGTTTCACGATAGGTCTGGGAAAGACGCGCCAGAAGAAATGGAAACCAGCCACCATGACCAGCGAAATGCCCACGCCCGCCCCATTTCCGATCCTACAGGATCGCCTGCGTTTTGCCCCCTGGATGGATGAGAAATCGCGCCGCTTGCCGGGTGTTATGCCGATGGAGCCGGGACATTGGTTGCAACACGACGAAGCCCGCATGGGGCAGCTGGCCGAAAAGGCCCGTTTGCTGGCCGAGGCACCGGACCGGGTGCATGCTTTGTCAGATGGCGCACGCCCTGCGGCGCAGGAATTGTTGGATCATGTCCTGTCAGAACTGGACAAGACAGACGGGTTCACCCTGACAGATGGACGTGTCGCGTTGCCTGACGGGACGTTGGTGGTGATCGATCACGGTAATCCACTGATCACCCTGTCTCAGCTGATTCAGGAAGATCTGGTGATCATGGAGAAACCTGAGGGATCTGACGAACATGTGCTGACCGGGGCATTGCTGTGTTTTCCCGCCAGCTGGACCCTTGCGCAGAAATACATGAAACCGCTGGTGGCCATCCATGTTCCCGTTGATAACTATGATGAAAATGTCGCAAAACGTGTGCAGCGCATGTTCGATGCCATCCGCCCGGAACGTCCTTTGTGGCGGGCGAATGCACTGTTCTACGAAGATCCATCCCTGTTCCAGCCGCGTGAAGAAAACGCCCCCCGTGTAAAACCGAAATTGGCGATTGCCCCCTATGTGCGTTCAGAACGGCAAAGCATGGTGCGTCTTCCGAAAACCAATGCCGTGATTTTTTCGATCCATACCACTTTGATTTTACGCGAAAACCTGACGCCCGAACAGGCAGCGGCCCTGATAGATCACCCGATTGAAGACGTGCCCGCGTAAGGTGACTATGGGCCAGGGCACAAGCATAGTGTATGGCAACGTGTGTTCGATGGTGATTTCTTCAGGAGGCAGATGGCATGAGTGGCGCAAACCCGACTGAATGGGCATTTGCCCATCTGATTGGTTACAAACGTAACCCACCAACATGGGACGACGACCGGGAATATATTGTTGAGGGTTCTCTGCCCAAAGCGGTCTTTTTGATGTTGGACGGCAGTCAGCAACTCAAACAACAAACCGGCGAAGATTTCGGGTTTTCACATGCTTTCTGGTATGAGTACCTAATGGAAAACGATGATTTTGTCTGGAAAGTTTTCCCCTGGGAGCCGGATAAACCAAAAACACAAATTGACGTTTTAGTGCGGGATCTTATAGGCAGTGATCGCCTCAACAAACTTGAAAGATACGCAGAAATCGTATGGAAATGTATGGAAAAGAGAGGCCTTAGCAAGGCTTTCGAAGAAAAATACCTGCCCAAACCACTGCGCAAGTTGGATCCGGAATTCTTGCGATCATGGATGGCTGGAAAATCTGAAACATAGGGGGATAGATGGGCCGCGTCTGTACAAAAGGCGGATGAGCGGATGCAATCGTCATTTGCCTTCCACCATCAGGCCCGCAAGGCCCGGCGCAAGCTTTCTTCGCGGTCTGGCTGTGATGTTGTTGCGTCCTCCTCCCTTGGCTCCTGGGTCAGGATCGCGGCATCTTCGCAGCGGATCAGAATGCGGTCATGGGCATTCACGCCTGACGTCCGGACACGGGTCGCGATAATATGCAAATCCGGCGTTTCCACCAGAGATACATGTGCATTTTGTCGACGTTTCAATGCCTGTGCATGGGCACCGTTGGTGCGAAATTCCATCGCTAGGTCTTTCAACGCAGCGAAGGCATCCTCAAACCCAAGCGGTCCCTGCGCAACAGAGACCGGCATGCCAAAAATATCTTCAGCCCCATCGGCGTGAAACCCTTTCAATTCAATACCATCATAGTGAAACCCAGACCGAAACCGCCGGGGAATGATAGTCAGTTCTGCGATGGGATGTTGCGCATTTAGCCCCGTAAGCCTGCGAAAATGTGCCACGGAAAACATCGCGGATGTTTCCCCCCAAAAGATCTGATCCGGGCCCAGGGCATCACTGAGCCAACATAAAACATCTGAGACCACTTTCGGTGCGACATCCATGCGGCTGTGGGACAATTGCACATGACTGTTGTGACCGGAAATGGCGGCCTGACGTTCCAGACGTGACAGATCCCCAAGCCCTGCATCAAATCCCCCACTAAAGGCATGGGCGGGCAGGGGAAGACTGTCTGGCGTCAGCTTTAGGGTCACTTCGCCCTGGTGCAACAGGTAAAACCGGCAATCCTCTGCGGGCTGTAGCGCATATTCAAAACCAGGTGATCCGGATAAAGCGGCGCAAAACACATCCGGATGCGCAGCCTCTGGATCGCTGAACAACATTGCAGATGCCGCATGTGGCCGCATAGGCGGTGGCGCCTGAAACCCTTTGTATCCGTGCAAATCGCGCCCTTTCGCTGACCCTGTGCATCAGTCTGGCGGCGGAAGGTTAAAGTTTTCCTGGTGAAATTGGGGATTTCCGTAAAATGCGCAACAATATCGGGGCCATATCAGGCAACACCGCGCAATTTTCGGCAATAAAAAAGGCGCCCCGAAAGGCGCCTTTTCTTGAAATATACTGCGATTAGCAGCTGTAGTACATTTTGTACTCGATCGGGTGTGGCATGTGTTCAAAGGCGTAAACCTCTTCCCATTTCAGGGCCAGGTATCCGTCGATCTGATCTTTGGTGAACACGTCACCGGCAATCAAGAAGTCGTGGTCTGCTTCGAGACATTCCAGCGCTTCACGCAGGGAGGAACATACAGTTGGGATACCGGCCAGTTCTTCTGGTGGCAGATCGTACAGATCTTTGTCAGAGGCGGGGCCTGGATCGATCTTGTTTTTGATGCCGTCAAGGCCAGCCATCAGAAGTGCTGCGAAACACAGGTAAGGGTTCGCCGCTGGATCAGGGAAACGGGCTTCAACGCGCTTGGCTTTCGGGCTTTCGGTCCAAGGGATACGCACAGCACCAGAACGGTTAGACGCGGAATAGGCGCGCAGAACAGGGGCTTCGAAACCAGGGATCAGGCGTTTGTAGCTGTTGGTCGCTGGGTTTGTGAAGGCGTTCAGGGTTTTCGCGTGCTTCAGAATGCCGCCAATGAACCACAAAGCTTCCTGGGACAGGTCTGCGTATTTATCGCCTGCGAACAATGGTTTGCCATCTTTCCAGATGGACATGTTCACATGCATGCCTGTGCCGTTATCGCCATAGTATGGCTTTGGCATGAAGGTTGCAGATTTACCGTAAGCATGCGCCACGTTGTGGATCACATATTTGTATTTCTGCAGCTCATCCGCTTGTTTGGTGAGCGTGTCAAAGACTAGGCCCAGCTCGTGCTGACAAGACGCAACCTCGTGGTGGTGCTTGTCCACTTTCATGCCGATGTTTTTCATCGTGGACAGCATTTCAGAACGGATGTCCTGTGCATCATCAATCGGGTTCACAGGGAAATAGCCGCCCTTGATGCCCGGACGATGGCCCGTGTTGCCCATTTCATATTGGGTGTCAGAATTCCAGGACGCGTCCTGTGCATCAATCTCGAAAGACACTTTGTTCATCTCAACAGAGAAACGCACATCGTCAAACAGGAAGAATTCTGCTTCGGGGCCCATGTAAGCCACGTCACCAATGCCAGAAGACTTGAGGTAAGCTTCGGCTTTCTGCGCGGTGCCGCGTGGGTCGCGGGAATAGGCTTCGCCTGTGTCCGGTTCAACCACGGAACAGTGGATCGCAAGGGTTTTCTCTGCGTAGAACGGATCGATATAGGCAGATGCCGGATCAAGGATCAGTTTCATGTCAGAGTTGTCGATGGATTTCCAACCTGCGATGGAAGAGCCGTCAAACATGAAGCCATCTTCAAAGAAGTCTTCATCAATCATGTCGCGGTGTACAGTCACGTGCTGCAATTTGCCATGTGGGTCTGTAAAGCGCACGTCAACATAAGTAATGTCTTCGTCTTCGATCATCTTCAGAACGTCAGCATAGTTCATCGGATCTTCCTTTTCTGTGTGTTATGAATACTTTCGCATTCGATCTTTAAGTTTCGTTTATTCGTTAAGGTTTCAGAGGTGCGCCCTTACAAAGCGTCGTCACCGCTTTCGCCTGTACGGATCCGGATCGCCTGTTCCACGGGGGATACAAAAATCTTACCATCACCGATTTTATCTGTTTTTGCGGCCTCAATGATCGCTTCGATTGCGTCATCTACCAGATCATCTGGCAGCACGACTTCGACTTTCACTTTTGGCAGGAAATCCACAACATATTCTGCACCGCGGTACAGTTCAGTGTGGCCTTTTTGGCGGCCAAACCCTTTGACTTCGACCACGGACAGGCCCTGCACGCCGACATCTTGAAGTGCTTCTTTCACTTCATCAAGTTTGAAGGGTTTGATGATCGCTTCGATCTTCTTCATGGCGGCGATTCCTGTGGCTGGTTTCGTTGGCACTGTCAGAACATGTTCCCTCGCTCAGGTCCATTCGCTATGATCCATATCCAAGACGCTGCCCAATATTCTGGGGGGTGGTGCATTGAAATTGGGCGATGTGCTTAATTTTTGTGCAAACGGAGAGTTTCGAGATGACTGAACTTTTAACAGCCGCACAGATGCGGGCAATTGAACAGGCTGCAATTGAGCGTGGTGATGTCACCGGCCTTGAACTGATGGAGCGCGCAGGTGCGGGCGTCGTTGAGGCGATCTATGACGAATGGCCAGAGTTTGGGGACGCCGGGCGAGGGGCCAGCCCCTCGCGCTCCCCGGAGTATTTGGGGCAAGATGAAAAGCAGATTGGACTGCGGGCGGTGGTGTTGTGTGGCCCAGGAAACAATGGCGGGGATGGATTTGTTGTTGCGCGGCTGTTGCATCAACGAGGCTGGGCGGTTGAGGTGTTTCTTTATGGAGATCCTGACAAGCTGCCACCGGATGCGCGTGTGAATTATGAGCGGTGGTGTGAGTTGGGGGGCGTTCTGCCCATGAGCGCACGCCAGCCATTTTATGCAGATCTGTACATTGATGCCGGCTTTGGTATCGGCTTGTCCCGCGAAATGCCTGACGACCTGTATTGGGCCTTAACGGTGGCTCATCAGTCGCGAGCCAGCGGATCAGGGCAAAGTAAAGTGGTCGCAATTGATACGCCGTCTTCCTTATGTGCGGATAGTGGAAGATATCTGGGCAGGTGTTATCAGGATCCTTATCATTTGACGGTTACATTTCAGTCTTTGAAGTTAGGGCACGTCATCGGAGATGGACCGCAGGCGTGCGGAAAGATCAGGATTGTTGACATCGGGTTGGGCGAAGTTGTTACGCAATACCCTGTCGAAATGGCAGATTGTTCTGGCTGCTTTTGGCGTGTCGATAAAACATCTGCTGCGCATAAATTTTCCCACGGTCATGCCTTAATCCTATCGGGTGGCCCGGCACAGACAGGGGCGGCGCGATTGGCGGCGCGGGGGACTTTGCGGATTGGGTCGGGGCTTGTGACTTTGGGCGTGCCACCTGCGGCGCAACAGGAAGTGGCCTGTCAGGTCACGGCGATCATGTTGAAGCGGGTTAGGGATGCAGCGGCGTTTGCGGGTGTTTTGGATGATAAACGCATCAATGCGCTCTGTCTTGGGCCTGCGTTTGGGCTTGGGGAACGGGAAGCTGAATTGCTTGATGTTGCCTTGCAAAGCGGGCGAAATTGCGTGTTGGATGCGGATGCTTTGACCTTGCTGGCGCGGGATAAGGCCTTGTTTGATAAACTACATTCCAATTGTGTTTTGACGCCACATGCGGGTGAATTTGCGCGGCTTTTCCCGGATATTGCCGAAAAACTGGATGCGCCAGCAACCACAGGCCCGGCTTATTCCAAAGTGGACGCCACGCGCGAGGCCGCGAAACAGGCGGGATGTGTGGTTCTGTTCAAAGGGAAGGATACGGTTATCTCAGCACCCGATGGGCGCGCGACAGTGAATGCAGCTGTCTATGATCGGGCCGCGCCTTGGCTTGCAACGGCCGGATCAGGGGATGTGCTGGCCGGGTTCATCACGGGGCTTATGGCGCGTGGGTTTTCACCGTTTGAGGCGGCAGAAACTGGGGCTTGGCTGCATGTGGAATGCGCCCTGAAATTTGGCCCGGGCCTGATTGCCGAAGACATCCCAGAACAATTGCCCCAGGTGTTTCGCACAATGGCCCAGGGCCAGACCTAAGCACTGTAGACAGCAGACCAGCGTTCGATCAGTTTCAGCTGCATGGCGCGTGATCTGCGCGACCATCCGCGTGCCCCTTGGGGGGCTTCGCGGTCGCTGCGTGAAATTGCGGCGCGCCGCGGCAGGTCTGCGGTGAATGTGGCAAAGGTCAGGTCGCGCCCGGATGGTGTGCGGATATATCCTGCAAGCGAAGAAACGAAATTCAAGGTTCCGGTTTTGGCCCGGATATCAATAAGATGGCTGCCGGATCCGCCGCCGTTTTCTTCTTTCAGGCGGATCTCTTTTAACAAAGGGCGCAGGGGACCGTTTACGCCTGCAGCCGACAAGGCGGTGACCATATCGGATGCGGACAGGCGGGATCCTTCGCCAAGACCGGAATGATCTTCCAATCCAGCGCGGCGCGTTCCCAGGGCACTGTCACACCAGGCATTCATTTGTCTGGCGGATGCCCGCAGGCTGCCGGGGGTGCCGCCTCTGGCTGTTGTCGCGCTGAGACCGCAGATCTCGGCCATCAGGTTGTTGGAATATTTCAGCATATCGCGCAGGATCACAGCCAGTGCTTCGCTGCGATGTTCTGCCAATAGCTGTCCTTGCGGTGCGGCGGTGACCATGCGCGGGGCGGCCAATGTAATGCCCTGCGCCCGGACCATGGTGCGGAAAACTTCGGCGGCATAGGCTTCGGGGTGACGTACGGGCAGCCAGCGACTGCCGCCACGCCCCAGGGCCTGACGCGAAACGGTCCAGTGATCCTGACCTTGACGCGCGCGATAGGTATAGACCGGCAGATCGCGGTTCACGATTTCCATACGGGCATTGCGCACGGCAGGCCGGTGGTGATCGGTGCGCGCTTCCATCGTTGTTGTGTAGCCGGATCCGGCGCGTTTCCATTCAAAATGCACGCGGTTGAAATTCAAGTTCAGACCGGAAATGGCAGGGTTGTACCCCAGGTGATCGGGCTGGCTGGCGTCAATTTGGCGGATATAGGGCAGGGCGCTGGCCTGAACGCGGAATTCACCGGTAACGTCGCGCAGCCCGGCGGCGCGCAGGGCGCGTGCCAGATCGGCAAGGTGATTTGTGTCAAGGGTCGGATCACCGCCGCCCACAAGCCAAAGATTGCCGTTCAGCCGCCCGCCGGATATCGGGCCATCGGCCATCACCTGTGTGCGAAACCGGTAATCGGAACCAAGCTGTGTCAGCGTGTAAAGCGCCGTCAGGGATTTGGTGACCGACGCCGGGGGCAAGGCCAGCACCGGGTTCATGGCCTCTAAGATTTCACCGCTGTTTGCATCCGCCAGCACATAGCCCACCTTTGCAGTTGGACCCAATTCAGCAGCCGCCACCAAACGTTGTGCGCCGGGGGCTGCCAGGGCTGCGGCATTGGCGGGCCGTGGTGCGGGAATGCGGCTGACTTCGGGCGCGCTGGCGCAGGCGGCACTTGCGGATGTTGCCAGAAGGGATGCCAGAATATCGCGACGGGAAAAAACAGAGGTCATGAAAGGGCCTTATGAAACCAGAGCAAGCACAGAAAGAAGCATGGTCGATTTGTGCCAGAGCTTCTCTAAAATCTCAACCCGTTTGGCTGTCCGTGACCACCCAGTCGCCCTGTGCGCGGATCGCGGTGGAGGATGCTTTGCTCATGGGGGCGTTGATAAAACACCATGCAGGGGCTTTTGCCTGGGCCAGACTTTGGCTGTTTTTTCCAGAAATGCGTGCAAAATCATACTGTTTCGCTGCAACACTCATGCGGGCGGCGGTGCGTTGTCCTGGGCGGGCAATGACGCCGACCGGGATGTTGTCCATGATCTGACGCCAGTTGTCCCAGCGGTGGAAACCCGCCAGATTATCGGCGCCCATCAGCCAGACGAACCGCACATGACGATAGCTGCGGAACAGGGCTTGCAGGGTGTCAGCCGTGTAACGTGTGCCAGCAACACGTTCGAAATCCGTGGCTTCGATACGTGGATGTTGCAGCATCCGGGCGCAGGCCTGCAGACGCTTATCCAAGGGGGCCGGGCCGTGTGTTTTCAGGGGATTGCCCGGGGTGACCAGCCACCAGATCCGATCCAATCCAAAGCGCTTTAATGCTTCTTCTGAAATATGCAGATGCCCTTCGTGAGGCGGGTCAAATGACCCTCCAAGCAATCCGATTGTCGCCCCTGCCGGCGCATGTGGCAAATGATGTCGCATGTCAGAGCCTTAGCGGATTTATGTCTGAGGGTCGAGGGACGTCAGCCATCAACATGGCTCTGCACAGCACGGGCAAAATACGTGATCAATGCCTGGTTATCTGGACGGTTAAAGGCGTCAATCCCGGCGATCCGGCGCAGCATGTCAAACCCAAGAAGTTCCGCCATAATCATGGCCGCGCGTTCTTCGGCGTTTTCGCCCCCCAGCCAGTCCGCCAAGGACGCGATATGTTGCGTCTGGGTGGCCTCGCTTAGGGCGGGGCCGACGGTGACACTGCCGATGGAACGCACAAACACCTGCGTCGGATCAAGATCCCCATCAGACAGATGTTTGTTCGCCATATAGCTGGCCAGCCGCAGACCAAAGCCGTCTTTGCCCTCTGCCAACAAGGGGGCAAGATGATCCTGATCAGATATGGCCGCGAAAAACAGTTGTTCTTTTGATCCAAAGTACCGGTTGATCAAGGCCACATTTGCCCCGGCCTGGGTCGCGATTTCGCGCACGCCCGCCGCATCAAACCCTTTGGCCATAAACACCTGTTGCGCCGCCTGTAGGATCGCCTGGCGCGTGGCATCTGAATCCCTTGTACGGGATGGGGGGGGCGGCTTTGGCGTTTCTTTTTTCGTCATCAGCTCTTGTAAACGTGTGTTTACATCCGTATCTGCAGTTATGTAATCATCTGTTTACATGTGGTGTCTCTCGGGTTTTGCAATCCAGAAAATATGACCCACACAACAGGTTCTGGACATGACTCGCATAAAGGGCCGCCCTGCGGCAAGGAGCAAAGATGAAAAACACAGCACTGATCACCGGCGCCTCGGCTGGAATTGGCCGGGAACTGGCCCGCATTCACGCGCAAAAGGGGGGCGATCTCATCCTTGTGGCCCGGCGCAGAGACGCCCTAGATACCCTGGCCGCAGAACTGAAAGCCGCACATGGCACGCAAAGCTTGGTGATTGCGGCCGATCTCAGCCAAGAAACAGCCCCGCAGATGATTTACGATCAGCTGCGGGCTGCGGATGTGACCGTTGATATTCTGATCAACAATGCGGGCTTTGGCGGGCGTGGCACATTCCACGAACGCGCCTGGGCCGATGATCGCAGCATGATACAGGTGAACATCGTGGCACTGTCCGCGCTGACGCGCCTTGTCCTGCCTAATATGGTGGCGCGCAATTCCGGGCGTATCCTGAATGTGTCTTCAACCGCGTCCATGATGCCAGGGCCTTTGCAGGCGGTGTATTTCGCAAGCAAAGCCTATGTGACCTTTTTCAGCAATGCCCTGACGGAAGAGTTGCACGACACCAATGTCACCGTAACCGCATTGTTGCCCGGGGCGACGGAAACTGAATTTGCACAGGTGTCAGGCATGGATCAGACCGGGTTGTTCAATAAAACCGTGTCGGCAAATTCCGTGGCGCAGGATGGGTATGATGCAATGATGGCCGGGGAAATGGACCGGATTTCTGGGCTGCAACCCATGCAGAAAATCATGTTCCGCGTGATGAAATTTCTGCCCAAACGCATCGCGATCCGGGAAATTCGGAAAATGCAGGACGTTTGAAACAAAAAAGCCGGGAGGTGATCCCGGCCTTTTCATATTTATGCGACTGATTTATTCCACAGCCTTTGTGTCCTGATCCGGTGCATCCGGCGTTTTGCCTTCAGATCCATCATCCTGCGTCGCCTGTTTCATATAGGCGGGCAGATCGTCCCCACTGCCTTTTTCAGTGGCCACAGGTGCCGCCGGCAGATCCCAAAGAATTTCCGGCGCTTTGATCTTCCTCGCCGCACGGCCAAGGGCGATGTCACGGGCGGTCTGGCTTTCCGGCCCCATGGACATGGCTTTCAACCCGGTGAATGACCGATAAGCCCCGACAGAAATCCAAACACGAAGCGCCAACAGAGAGGGTGTCAGCACCAGTGTCAGAACCGTTGCAATCCCAAGACCAAAGACAACGGCCGTCGCCAGCTGTTTCCACCACAGGGCGGTGGGGCTGTCGATGGAATAGCCACCGTTGATGAAATCAAGGCTCAGGCCCAGCATCATCGGCGCAAGGCCTGCCATGGTTGTCAACGTGGTCAGCAAAACCGGACGGATCCGGGCCTGGGCCGTACGTGAAATCGCCTCAAGACGGGGCATAAAACGGGCGTATTCCTGATAGGTATCGATCAGAACAATGTTGTTGTTCACCACAATCCCTGCCAGCGCCACAATCCCCGTGCCCGTCATAATGATCGAAAACGTCTGATCCATCACCAGCATGCCGATCAGCACACCTGTGGTCGACAGAACCACCGCCAGCAGCACCAAAACCGAGTTATAGACCGAGTTAAACTGCGCCAGCAGAATAACAAACATCAACCCCAGCGCCCCGGTAAAGGCCTGGGCCAAGAACGCGCCACTTTCGGCCTGATCATCCTGATCCCCGGTCCATTCCCAGGTCACGTCTTTCGGCAGAACATCACCACTTTCCAACCATTTTGTCAGCTCAGCAATGCGTTCATTGGCTGTGATTGGGACAGTTTTCAGATCTCCCTCATTAAGGGCGGCAATCACAGATGCCGGATCTGCCCCGTCCTCAAACCAGGTAAAGGCAAAGCTGCCAGCATCACTGTCCACACGACGGGTGCCTGCCGGTGTTTCATCATCCGCCGTCAGGGCAAATGCGATGGCCTGAATGACTTCGGTGGTTTCATCATCCTGTTCAACCTCGGCGACGAATTTCACCAGCCCGTCATCAACACCCGCTTTGATATCAAAGTTGCGCTGCTGATTGTCACGGTCGATCTGGGCCAGGGCCGCAACCGGTTTGCGTGAGATAAAGTTGGACAAAGGCACAAGACCATCAGCGGTGCGCACTTTCAACGTGTCAAGGGTCGACAGAAGACGATCCTGTTCAGGCAGACGCACGCGGATCTCGATTTCTTCATCCGAAGTATCAACCCGCATTGTATCCAGCAAGATCCCGCGGGTGACCAGCTGAACCATGCCCCCCACAGTCGCCACATCCGCGCCATAGCGACCGGCACGGGCCACGTCTACTTCGATTTCCCAATCGATGCCGGGCAGGGGCAGGGTGTCTTCCACGGCCGTCAGACCAAAGGTTGCATCAAACTGACCGCGCGCAATTTCCGTGGCCTCTCGCAGGGTGGCGGGATCATCGCCTTTCAGACGCAGATGCACAGGTTTGGCAGAGGCCGGACCCTGCGCAAGGTTCAAAACCTCTGTCTGCAAACCAGGCAGTTCCGCAAGCGCTTCCTTCATACGTGCCACGACATAATCGCCGTCATATTCCGGCACGATACTGGTGGCCGGATAGGGGATGAACCCCCAGAGGAATTCCATGGATGTTTCTGTCGGGCGATCTTCCCATGGGATCAGTTCGATCTGAACTTGGCCAATGCTGTCACGGGGGGCTTCTGCGCCACCGGTGTTGTTGGACAGACCGCCTTCACCGGCAAAGGTAAAGGCCGATTGAATGCCTTCAATGCCCAGAATGATGTCTTCGACGCGCTTCACGGCATCGTCTTTTTCTTCCAGCGACAGGTTCCCGCGCTGTTTGACATAGACAATGGCCTGTTCCGGTTCGCTTTCCACGAAGAATTCAACACCGTTGTTGTTGGCGCCATACCAAAGAAAGACGGTGCCGACGAAAACAAACGTCGTTCCTAGGGTAACCAGTGGCATCATCGGGTTTGCCGCAATTCCATGAATAAACGTCCCAAATAGGTTCCTTTTAAAACCTGAAGAAAGCGTCATTGGGCCGTGTTTTAGAATTTTGGAGAGGATCCCCGTGATTACCGGTTTGATGAGCAGCCAAAGAAAAGTGAATATGCGGGCCAGACCAGCAAACACCGCGAGGATCAGAAGTGTGATAAATCCAATTATTAAGGCGATCTCAACCACCAAAAGCACCAAGATAGCAAACACCAAGATCAATGTTGGAATGACAGATGATAGAATCATGCTGCTATCTATTGTAAAGTAAATGCTTAAGCTGGCTCGCGTACTTGGATATATCTCAAACAGAATTGCGATACTGATAATTGATATGGCGATGCATGCGATATGCTGCCACCAAACCATGTGGCGAATTTTATCAAGGATAAGTAGTATTAGACGCTCAAGCCGACCAACAAGGCCGCCCATGACGGGCAGATAGATCAGGGCAACCACAAGGGATGCGGACAGAACAAAGATCAATGTCACCGGCAACATGCCCATGAATTGCCCGGGAACGCCCGGCCAGAACAGCATCGGCAGGAAGGCACAAAGCGTTGTCGCGGTTGAAGAAATGATCGGCCAGAACATCCGTTTCGCCGCTTCAACATAGGCATGCATCGGGCCTACGCCCTCTTTGATGCGCCGGTCAGCATATTCCACGACCACAATCGCACCATCCACAAGCATGCCAACAGCCAAGATCAGGCCAAACATCACGATGTTGGAAACCGTAATTCCCATCAGGGCCAGAAGCACGAAACACAGCAAGAAAGACGTCGGGATCGCAAAACCCACAAGCAGGGCAGACCGCACACCAAGGGCGGCCAGCACCACGATCATAACCAGTGCAATCGCCGTCAGAACCGATCCTTCAAGCTGGCTGACCATCGATCCGACTGTGCGGCTTTGGTCATTGGAAAATCCAACCTGCACCGCAGCCCGAAGTTCCTCCGGCCAGTTGGCGACTTCTTCTTCAACCGTTGCACGCACAAGGGCAGATGTGTCGATGATGTTAAAGCCTTTGCGTTTCACCACCTGCAGCGCCACGGTGTTTTCACCGTTAAACCGTGCGGTGCCTGCGCGATCTTCAAAGGTCAGGTTGATTTCAGCCAGATCCCCCAGGGTCACCACCCGTTCGCCATTGGTCTTAACCGGCAGGTTGTAAACATCCTGTGGTTCATCAAAGCTGGATGGGATTTTCAGGGCGAATGTGCCTGTTGGCGTGTCAATTTCACCGGCGGCAATCAACTGGTTGTTCGCCTGAACCACATTGATCAGTTCGGGTGCCGTTACGTTATAGGCTTCCAGTTTCAGCGGATCGATCAACACTTCCAGCATTTCGTCGCGCTGGCCTGCAATCCCGGCTTCCAGAACCGGTTCCAGCCCCTCAACCGCATCCTGCAGGTCTTTGACAACGCGCAGCAAAGTGCGTTCCGGCACATTGCCTGTCAGATTGACGATCAAGATCGGAAATTCGGAAAAGTTGATTTCATTGATCGTGTAGGTTTCCGCGCCTGCGGGGAAATCCGCTTCGACCCGGCCCATACGATCGCGCACGTCTGCGATGATCTTGGTCTTATCCCAGCCAAATTCAAATTCCAGCGCCACACCAGCATAGTTTTCCGCAGCGGTGCCGGAAATATCTTTCAGACCGTCGAGATCCGACAATTCGGTTTCCATCGGCTGCACCAGCAGCTTTTCCGCGTCTTCCGCAGAAATCCCGGGGAAGGGCACAGACACAAATAGGGCAGGGATATCAATATCCGGTTCGCCTTCTTTGGGCAGCGACACATAGGCCATCGCCCCCGCCGTAAGCGACATAATGATAAAGGCCACAACCATTCGGGCATGGTCGGCAGCCCAGTCAATGATACGGGTCATCAGTTGCTCTCCCGGAAGTGCACAGCGACTTTCTCGCCATTGCCGACATATTCCTGCCCCTCAACAATCACCGTGACTTCATCCGGCAGACCGGACAGCCAGATGCCTTCAGGTGTGTCGCGGATATAGGTCACGGGACTGAATTCGGCGATATCACCTTCGCCCACAATACGCACACCTAGGGTGCCATCATTGGACAATGTCAGGGCAGAGCCGGGCAGAAGATGCGCGTTAGATCCGCTGGACGCAATCAGGATCTCAGCGGTCTGACCATCCAGAATGGTGAAATCCGGGTTGGGGATCTCGATTTCTACACGGAAGGTGCGGGTTTCCGGATCAGAAGAACGTGACAAAAAGCTGACTGCACCACTGACTTCATGTCCAGACGTCAGACGTGCACCCGCAAGCGCTCCAAGGGAAATCTCGCTGATTTCAGTTTCCGGCACAAAGCCCACCAGTTTCACCGGATCAAGCTGAATGACCGTGGCACACAGATGGCCCGGCTGCATCAATGTGCCCAGTTCTGCCGTGTCACTTTCCAGCAGCCCCGCGAATGGCGCGCGGATGCTCAGGCGTTCGATTTCTTTTTCAGCGGCGGCAACACCGGCTTCGGCGGCCTGCACACCGGCAAGGGCGGCTTCCTGTGCGGCGCGGGCCGATGCCACACGGGTTTCAGAGGCAAAGCCCCCTTCGCCCAAGCGTTCTGCGGCGTTGATATTGATGCGGGCTTCGACTTCGCGCGCCTGGGCTTCTGACACGCGGGCGCGGGCTTCGGCGACGGCACTGGGGCGTGTGCCCGGGTCCAGTTCACACAGCAATTGCCCGGCTTCCACAAAGGCGCCCTTGCGGATCGGATCTGACATCACGCGGCCAGATGTTTCCGCGGCGACATTCACCTCACGCGATGCTTCGGTTTCCCCGCGCAACAGCAGGGCATTTTCAACAGATCGGGCCTGCGATTTCAGGGCAACAACCGCCACAAGGTTTTCCGGTAGGGCCTCGGCCTCTTCTTCGACCTCTTCCACAACACCACCAGAAGCAAGCGCCATCAGGCTGTCGCGTTCCAGAACCAGGGCATATAGAAACAGCGTTACCAGCGCCGCCGTCAACAAAGAAAGAAGTTTCATCGTAACCTTCCGGGCGCCTGGCGCCTCTTCGCGTACCGGCGTGCACACCGGCGTTTCCATTTCTCTCGCCGGATATAATATGGTCCGGTGGACAGATCTTGCCGTATCAGAAAATATCACGTTGCGGCAGGTCAGGATATATGGCTGGCCTGGGGCATTCTGAACGGTTTAGTTTATTTAGCCCTCCCAATCGCATCTGACAAGATCACAGCCGCGTGATTTTTTGTGTATTCCAGCAGGGCCTGATGTTCAGATCTACAGAACTGCGCAGGCGGGCAGATTTTGGGGCCGCGAACGGGACGTCATGCCGCAAGAAGCCGCCAGGGCCCGGCAGAACGGCCATCAGGCCTTGGCAGCTAATCCGTTCCGCGCTATGAGAGGGAAAATAATATACGCATTCCCTGATTAAACAGGACCAAATGCAGATTTAAGGGAGCAGCTCTGTGAGCAACACCGACAGTTTCATTGATGAAGTTACCGAAGAAGTCCGGCAGGAACAGCTCTGGACAATGGTACGACGCTACGGCTGGGTCGCCGGCGTTGTTGTCCTTGGCATCGTGGGTGGCGCGACTTGGAATGAAATCAGCAAGTCTCGTTCTGCAGCAGCGGCGCAGGCCGCTGGCGATGGCATTATTGCGGCCCTTGAAAGTGACGATTCTGCTGCGCGCCTTGATGCGCTGGCCTCTGCACGGGCTGCGGCAGGCACGGACACGGGTGCCGCCAATGTGCTTGGCTTTTACGAAGCCACCGAAGCCGCAGAGTCAGGCGACACAGCCCGCGCACAAGACCTTTACACTGCAATTGCTGCCGATGGCTCTCTTGCGCAGGTGTATCGTGATCTGGCCACGCTGAAAGGCGCAATGTTGCCCGGCGTTGATGCCGACACAGCCCGAAGCGGTTTTGAAAGCATTGCGGCACCAGGTGCTGCTTTTCGTCTTTTGGCAGAAGAACAACTGGCCACGCTTGATATTGCCGCCGGTGATACAGATGCGGCCCTGACCCGTCTGCAGGATATCATTGTTGATTCCGAAATCACTCCGGGTCAGCGCGCCCGCGTGCTGCAGTTGATCGAAGCCCTTGGCGGAAGCCTTGAGACAACATAACGTGAGATTTGAACAGATCTGTTCCGGGTGTCCGGGGCAGAGGCAGCCCAGCTGCATCGTATTTCAGGCAAAGGGGCCAGACCGTGACAGATAAAGGTCAGACCGTGAATTCTTCAGATACCGGCGCTTCACTGCGCAGAAATTTACCTTTGCGCGCTTCCGTCATGGCGCTGATTGCTGCGGGCATCCTTGTTGGGGCCTGCTCCAAACGTGAAGTGATCCTGCCTGGGGAACGTCACGATCTGCGATCCGTGGCGGTGACCTCAGAAGACGCCGTCGCAGAAGGCTCCGAAGACGAAATTCGCGTGACCCGCGAAACACTAGAAGCCTCAGGTGATCGCACGTTGCGTGAAAACCACTCGGCGGCGTTTACTGCACCGGCCACCGTGAACCACAACAGTTGGACCCATCGCAACGGCTCTGCCAGCCACACTGTGCAACATCCCGCCTTTAATGGCGCACCGGAACTTGTATGGTCTGCGGATATCGGGGCAGGCAACAGCCGCCGCTATCAGATCACTGCGGATCCCGTTGTTTCCGGCGGGCGTGTCTTTACGCTCGACAGCCGCACCCAATTGGTTGCGACCTCTACTGCCGGTGCGCGTCTATGGACACGTGATATGACGCCTGGCTTTGACAACAATGACGCCGCCAGCGGTGGTGGCCTCGCAATTGATGGCGACATTCTTTACGTTTCCACCGGTTTCGGCACGCTTGTGGCGTTGAATGTGGCCAATGGGGATGAACTCTGGACCCAGCGTCTTGATGGTGCGGCAACCGGCGTTCCCACAGTGCAGGGTGAATTGGTTTATATCGTGTCCCGCGATGGCAAAGCCTGGGCGATTGATAAAACCGATGGTCGTGTGCGCTGGAATATTCCGGGCATTCCATCCGAAAGTGGCATCGCAGGCGGGGCAGGCCCGGCCGTAAACAATCAGATTGCGGTCTTCCCGTTTGCATCGGGTGATTTGTCCGCCTCCTTCCCACGCGGTGGTGTGCGTCTCTGGGCGGCCAGCTTGGCGGGGCAGCGTCGTGGTCGCGTCTATACCGAAGTGATTGATATCACAGGTGATCCCGTTCTTTCAGGCGATCGCGTTTATGTGGGGTCATCCGCCGGACGCATCGCGGCACTAGAAGCCAGCAGCGGCGAACGCATCTGGACTGCCACAGATGGTGCCATGAACCCGGTCTGGCCGTCAGGCAATTCCGTTTTCGCTGTCTCTGATCAGGCCGAACTTCTGCGCCTGGATGCCGCCACAGGTGAACGCATTTGGGGTGTCCTTCTGCCTTACTTTGAGGCCCGCAAAACCCGCCGTCGCGAAAGCGTTTATCCACATTTCGGCCCAATCCTTGCCGGTGGTCAGGTGATCGTTGCCTCTGGTGACGGGGTGCTGCGGACCTATGCGCCAGAAGATGGTCGTCTGATTTCAGAAACCGCACTGCCAGGCGGTGCCGCCAGCACCATGGCCGTTGTTGATGGCACGCTGTATGTGGTGTCCGCCAAAGGACAGCTGCTGGCCTATCGTTAAGACCGGCAGAACAGATTATTTGAAGGGGGCGTGATCTTACTTTGATCACGCCCCCTTTCGCTTTTGGCATATATGGTGTATCGGGGCGGCTTATCCGTCCGGAGAAGATCAAAATGACCCTTACTGTCGCCATTGTTGGCCGCCCGAATGTCGGGAAATCAACGCTGTTCAATCGCCTTGTCGGGCGTAAGCTGGCCCTTGTGGATGACCAGCCGGGCGTGACACGTGACCTGCGCGAAGGCGAAGCCAAATTGGGCGATCTGCGTTTCACCGTGATCGACACCGCCGGTCTGGAAGACGCAAATGACGACAGCCTTCAGGGCCGCATGCGCCGCCTGACCGAACGTGCCGCCGAAATGGCTGACATCTGCCTGTTCATGATTGATGCGCGCGACGGTGTTCTGGCCACGGATGAACTCTTCGCAGACATCCTGCGCAAAAACGCAAAACACGTGATCCTGGCCGCGAATAAATCCGAAGGCAAAGCTGGCGAAGAGGGCTGGCTCGAAGCCTATTCTCTGGGACTGGGCGAACCTCTGCGCCTGTCCGGCGAACACGGCGAAGGCATGGAAGACCTCTATCAGGTTCTGATGCCCCTGGCCGACGCCTATGAAGCCAAAGAACAGGAAGAAATGCCCGACGTTGACGTCGAGCTGTCCGATGAAGAAGCTGACGCCGAAGTCGAAGGCAAAAGCCGCGAATTCACAACGGGTCGTCCGCTGCAAATCGCCGTTGTTGGCCGTCCGAACGCTGGTAAATCCACACTTATCAACCAGTTGCTGGGCGAAGATCGCCTGCTGACCGGTCCCGAAGCCGGCATCACCCGCGATGCGATCTCGCTGAAATTCGATTGGGGCGACACGCCGGTGCGCATGTTTGACACCGCCGGTATGCGCAAAAAAGCCAAGGTGCAGGAAAAGCTTGAAAAGCTGTCCGTTGCCGATGGTCTGCGCGCCGTGAAATTCGCCGAAGTTGTGGTGGTTTTGCTGGATGCTGCCATCCCATTTGAACAGCAGGATTTGCGCATTGCTGACCTTGCGGAACGCGAAGGCCGCGCCGTGGTCATCGCCGTGAATAAATGGGATATCGAAGATGAAAAACAGCAAAAGCTGAAAGATCTCAAAGAATCCTTCGCCCGTCTTTTGCCACAGCTCAAAGGCGCACCGCTGATCACGATTTCCGCAAAAACCGGCCGTGGCATGGAACGTCTGCGCGAAGCTGTGCTGCGCGTGCATGACATCTGGAACCGCCGGATTTCCACCGCGAAATTGAACCGCTGGCTCATGGATATGCTCGAGGCGCACCCACCGCCCGCGCCATCCGGCCGCCGCATTAAGCTGCGCTACATGACCCAGGTGCGCACGCGCCCACCGGGCTTTGTGATCATGTGTTCGCTGCCTGAAAAACTACCCGAAAGCTATACACGTTACCTTGTGAACGGTCTGCGCGTTGATTTCGACATGCCTGGTATTCCGATCCGCCTGTGGATGCGCAGCCAGGACAACCCCTATAAAGATCGCACGAAATCAACACCTTCGCGCCTTCGCAAACACCTGGGCAAGAAACCCCACGGCAGTTAATATCAAAGCCCCGTTCCTTTCTGGTTCGGGGCTTTTTGCTGTTCCGGATCAGCTGTCGCGCAACGCTAAACGCGCGGCTTTCACCAAAGTCTGTAAGGCTTTGGGCAGATTTTTCCCATGCTGATGCAAAGCGTATATTGGCGTTTCCGAAATCTCTGTGACCCGGGCCAGCCGTGGATCTGATCCCGCCAAAAGATCCGGCAACAGGCCAACACCACATCCGCGCGCCACAAAATCCTGCACATGAATGACCGTGTTGCACCGCAGCCCGGGTGTGATCTGAAGCGCCTTCCCATCGGGCAAGGGATAGCTCAGCGGATTGCCCTGCCAATCGCTGGCGACATGCGGCCAATCCGCCAAATCTGAAAGCCGATCCGGCAGGCCAGATTTGCGCTGCAGCAGATCATGACTGGCCCAAAGGCTCTCCTTCAGGACCCCGACCTTTGAAATCATCGCTGAATTCGGGGCAGGGGCGCCAACACGAAACGCCAGATCAATCTGATGCTGCACAAGATCCAGCGCCGCATCTTCGGCAATCAATCTGATATGCACCGCTGCCAGTTCAGGTATCTCTGCCAGCAGGGGGATCAACAGGGCCTGGCACAGGGCGTGGGGCGCGGTGATGCACAGGGTCTGGCTGGCCCCGCCGGACAGGGTATCAATCGCGCCGGTGATGTCATCGCGCGCATTTCGCAGCTGACGGCACAAGGGCAACAGACGCATCCCAGTCTCCGTCAGGGACATCGACCGCGTGGTGCGGAACAACAACCGCTGTCCCACGGCATCCTCGGTGCGTTTTAAGGCCTGGCTGACCGCAGATTTCGTCACCCTGGTCTGGGCGGCAGCGGCGGTCAGGCTGCCAGTTTCAGCAACCGACAGGAAAATCAAAAGATCATTGGTGTTTGGTGTCATAGTTTAGATTTACTAAACTATATATGTAAACAAACAAGCTTGTTTTATCCCCTGTGCCGAAGGAAACAGCAGGCAGAAACATGAAAGGATCTGTCATGACCTCCAAAATCGAAACCGCCGCCTTCGCAAAACTGGCTGAATGGAAAGACGCATTTAACAGTGGAAACGCCGCGGGATGTGCCGCTTGTTATGAAGAAAACGCGCTGATGGTTGCCACACCTTTTGGTGAATTCCGGGGCCGTGCCGAAATTCAGGCGTTCTGGGCGGATCTCGTTGCAAAGGGTTTTGCTGACGTGGCCTATACCGACACAAAAATCGACATTCTGAATGAAAACGAAGCTGTGGTTTCCGCCTCCTGGACCATGAACAACGCCAAGGGCATCATCACGCATGAACATTGGGTGATGCAGGCTGATGGCACGGCACTTCTGCGCGAAGACCGTTTCGAAGCCCAGGGCTGATCATAGGCAACGCCCTCTGGCCCCTTTGGCTTGTCATCCGCGCGAAAACCTTGTTGGGTTCGTTTGGATGCAATGCGAAATCAAAAGGGGCCGGAGATGGAATTTGACGCGCTGTTTGAAGATATCACCACGCTGGTTTCAAAGGGGTTCCCCGAAGCCACCGCTTATTTCGATCAAAACCGTGCGGCCTATGATTTTCAAGATCCCACGCCCAATGAACCACCCCGTGGCGTTGATCTTTCCGCCTGTATCCCACTGACAAATGACCTGACCCGTCCGCTGGTCACGCAGATCGCCCATTTGTCCGACCGCCTGAACTGGCAACAAACCTATTCCCAGGCCGATGGATTTTCCCGCGACTTCCTGAACAACTACGCCTGGCTGAACGTGATCTCGCCTGATGGTATGTTCGTGTCTGAAACCGCCCGCGTCACCATCGGATATTGGGGGCAGGGGCTGCAGTATCCCGAACACTCCCACGCGCCCGAAGAAATCTACTGCATCCTTGCCGGCAGCGCGGTGTTCCATTCCGAAGGTCATCCCCCACGTCTAGCTCGCGCAGGCGAGATGATCCATCACACCCCCCACCAGAAACACGCCCTCGACATGACCCCAGGCCCACTGCTTGCCCTGATCCCCTGGCGTGGTGATGGGTTGGTCGTGAAATCAAATCTTAAATAGAAATCAGGTTGCCCGAAAGCAACCTGACTGAGTTTCGGTAGCGAATGTGGAGTCAGTTAAAACACGACAGCCAGATTTGCGCAGCGGGGTGCTTTGTGCCGTCGGAATGAGGTACTTCGGTGAGCGACCCGCGCCGCTTGAGTGTTGCTGAGGTATTGCCCGTATGTGCAGCACAGTAATTTGAGGTTCTACGAATGATCTCAGATTCACTTACCTCGTTCTTATAATAAATGATTTCCAGGGACGAATAGAAACCGCCTGATTCAATTGGAAACACAAGTCCGATGCCTTGTTGATCTGATAGAGCCGGAAAGATCTGCTGGATAAGAGCTTGCCTGCGCTCTGCTGCGGCTTCGGGGTCTGAAGAGACACAGGCCGAAATGATTGCCAGGGCAGAGATTGCAATAAGTTTTCTCATGAATTTTCCTTAAGGTGAACGGTGATTTTTGCCAACGTTGCGCAACTTGAGGGCGAATGCAAGTGGATTGCTGAGAATGAAAGACGGCAAAGCATTACAATGCTCCATAATAGAAAACGGGCGGGAGCATTGTACTCCTCGCCCGTCTGAAATCTCTCAATAAGTACTGACCCTTAAACCAGCACACCTTCTGCATTGATCATGGTCTTGCCACCGACAAACGGACGCAGGGCCTCTGGCAGAAGAACAGATCCATCTTCCTGCTGGCCGTTTTCCAGCACCGCAATCAGGCAACGCCCAACCGCCAGACCAGATCCGTTCAGCGTGTGCACAAATTCCGGCTTGCCACCTTCCGCAGGCTTAAAGCGCGCATTCATACGACGGGCCTGATAATCACCGGCCACGGAACAAGATGAAATCTCGCGATAGGTGTTCTGACCAGGCAGCCAAGCTTCGATATCATGGGTCTTGCGCATGCCCGCGCCCAGATCCCCAGTGCACAGAACAACCGTGCGATATGGGATCTCAAGACGTTCCAACACAGCCTCCGCACAGCGCGTCATGCGATCGTGCTCTTCCATGGATTTGTCAGGGTGGGTCACAGACACCATCTCGACCTTCTCAAACTGGTGCTGACGCAGCATACCCGCCGTATCACGTCCAGCAGATCCCGCCTCAGACCGGAAACATTGCGTATGCGCACAGTAGCGGCGCGGCAGATAGCTTTCCTCCAGCGTCTCGCCGTTCACGATATTGGTCAGCGTCACTTCAGACGTCGGGATCAGCCACATGCCTTCCGTCGTCTTATAGCTGTCCTCGCCAAATTTCGGCAATTGTCCCGTGCCATACATCATCTCTTCGCGCACCAGAACCGGGGTCCAGGTTTCGGTCAGACCATGTTCTTCCGTGTGCAATTCCAGCATAAATTGCGCCAGCGCACGGTGCAGACGCGCAACCGCGCCAGACATCACAACAAAGCGCGCACCGGATAGTTTCGCACCGGTTTCAAAATCAAGCCCGGATTTGGTCGCGGCCAGATCGTAATGCTCCTTCGGGGCGAAAGCGAATTCTTTCGGCGTGCCCCAACGGCGGATCTCAACGTTATCGTCTTCATCATCGCCATCCGGCGCGTCATCATGCGGAACATTCGGCGTCGCCATCAGCAGATCGTAAAGCGCCTTGTCTTCCGCCTTCGCCTCATCATTTAACGCCGCAACCTCGGCCTTCTTGGCAGAGACAAGCGCGCGCAGACGTTCAAATTCGGCTTCGTCGCCTTTGGCTTTGGCGGCACCAACCAGCTTGGATGCTTTGTTCTGCTCTGCCTGGGCTTCTTCCGCGGCCTGGATCTTTGCGCGGCGTGCGGTGTCAATCGCCAGAACCTGGGATGACACACCAGACAAGCCCCGGCGCGCCATGGCCGTATCAAAAGCTTCGGGATTTTCGCGGATCAACCGGATGTCATGCATCTGTCAGGTTCCTGATTAAAGTGAATCGTTATCCGCCTGTTATAACGCTTTTTACGCGGGGGGAAACGGGGCGTTTCGCTATGCACGAGAAGTCACGCCCGGCTTGCCGGGCAGCGCCCGACCCTCCCCACGGGAGGGCGCTAAAGCACCCACCCAGGCTCAGGCGCTGCCCTCTGGGTTTTCAGGATCAAAACCGATGGATTTCTGAAAGGCACGCCAAGAAAGCTCGAATGCGTCCCTACTTAAATCGTCTTTTGACCAGTGGGTTGGCCAAGTTTCGGAGCAATAGTCTTGTCCGTCTATCCAGGTGAGGTTTCCATCAGCGAAGATTTTTTCCTTAATATCCTCGGGCTTGGAAAGGTAGATCGTATTTTTTCCATTTTCATAGTGACCCAAATATACGTGCTGAAATCCCGCGCCTGAGAATTTGCATGCGCGAAACTCTGTCTTTGAAGCAAGTTTTGTATGGTCAAAATAGGCCCCAGAAAAATCGCACTGCCTAAAGAACACTTCCTTAAATTCGGTGTGCACCCACCGGGTATTATGTAGAGTCGCTCGATCCCAATAGACGGGTAGATCATCCCCCATTTCTGTACAGAAGAGGAAGTCACAATTGTAAAAATCTGAGCCAGTTAGATCAATGTTGAAGAGATCAGAGTTTCGAAAATCACTTCCATGAAAATCGGCATTATGCAATGTTCTGTTTGCTAACGACAGTTTTCGGAAATCGGTTTGCCTAAGGTTCAGACGCTCGTGATATCCTTGTTTCTGAAGGGCTTCGATGATGTCGAAGGCCACAGCAACGTCGGCGCGCAATGGGTAAGCACCAGCTTGCTTCTTATCTAGTGTCTTGACGTGTTCGGTACAGTTAAATCTGATGAACTCGCATAAGGTGATGGCTACACGCCGCTGATGTCCGTCGTCATATAAAGTTGGACATCAGATTGGCTTGAGCACAGGAGGCTCTG
>NZ_JBMYXF010000027.1:0-41956 GCF_049608145.1 Halocynthiibacter sp. | reverse complement strand
GTTTTCCGGTTTTCCGGTTTTCCGGTTTTCCGGTTTTCCGGTTTTCCGGTGAAAAATGAATTGCATTCAAATTCCGTCAACCCTTGTTACCCCACACCTCACACCCTATATTGATCCACGGCGGGTTCTGCCCTTCTCGTTGATGGGTTCAATTCCAGTGGCCTTAAGCATTTTCGAGGGAGCTGGCTCTGTGCGGACCCTGGTCCACTTACCTGGCGCCCACCTGTACATACAGGTCCTCGGGAATTAAAACACCCAAACGGCTGCGTTTGCGGGCCCGCCACTTTCTCTTGCTTTCGTGTACTGACACAGTCAACCTGCCCGCAGGGAGGATTTATCATGGCAGGCACGGGCATTCAGTATCCAGATCATTTCATAACACGGTTGCAGGCGGTCTGGGGGCGTGGGTTTCTATCGCCAGGAGGGGCGGAAGAGGTGCTGCGCATTGTCGAGGGATTAGATCTTAGTGGAAAAGATCTGCTGGATATCGGCTTTGGCACCGGAGGACCTGCTGCGGTTTTGGCGGGGGTTGGGGCACAAGTGATCGGCACCGATATTGAAGCACAGCTTTTGCCACATGCAGAAGCAACACGACAAGCGTCTGATCACGCAGATCAAATCACTTTGGTTCTGACCAATCCAGGCCCCCTGCCATTCAATGATGCGTCTTTTGACGTGGTGTTTTCCAAAGACAGCCTAATCCATGTGCCAGATAAAGGCGCAATGTTTACCGAAATTTTGCGCGTTCTGAAACCTGGTGGCACCTTTGCCGCCAGTGACTGGTTGATGGGCGAAGGTGACAGTCCTGCACAGGTGATGGCTGACTTTAATGCCCGTGGATATCTAGATTTCCGCATGGCAACCGCCAGGCAGACTGCGGATCTTTTGCGCGATTGCGGATTTCAGTCGATACAGACCCAGGATCGGAACGCTTGGTATGCCGATCTAGCAGCGCAGGAAGTGAAGAAAGTAGAAGACGAACTTTACGATGATCTGGTTACCGAAATCGGTGAAGAAATTATGCAGGAGTGGCTGCAAATCCGCCGCCATCTGGCGGAGGCCGCACGTCTTGGCGGGTTATGCCCGACACATCTGCGGGCGAAAAAACCGGCTTAGTGTTTCGCAACAACTCTCACAGGCGCCGGGTCACGGAAAAGGCGTTGTCTCTTGCCGCCCGACGGAGGCACATCCGCATCCCCCAGACGCATGATCGCAATTGCGGCCTGGACCCCGGCAAACACGATGCCGTTGAAAACAAACAGCATTGTCACCGCAATAATGCCCATGTCTGAGCTTGAAATCAGATGCCACAGGTTCGCCACGTTAAACCACAGAAGCGCTGCAACGAAGGCCGCTGACAGCGCGAAACCAACCAACACGTTAAAAATATAAAGGCGGATCAGAGGGGGCATTTCACTCTCCTATTATTCGAATATTATGACAGCGCTACACTAGGAAACCATCAGGCAGATAGTCGCAGCGTTTGCCAGATTGCCGCTCCAGTCCAGTCCGGTTGACACTGTTGGTGCCCCCAGAAACCTTTCTGTTCAAAGTGGCGACGTCGCTTATACGGAGAAAGTGGTGACGGGTGAAGATCCCGGTGAGACAGCTAGGTGATTGGCAAAGAAGCCGAAAGGGCATCAAGAGTGACAGATGGAAGCCTAGGCTGCTGAATGAAGGGGGCCAGCCCCCATCCCTGCGGGATTCCCCCGGAGTATTTGTGGCAAGATGAAGCCTGTGACGTCAATTTTAAGCTGACAATTAAGCAAAACGAAAACAGCGCCCGAAAAGCGCTGTTTTTAATTGGCTTTAGAAGGCTTCTGGTTTGACTTCGCGGGCCATATGATCAAGCACCGCATTGACAAATTTGGGTTCGCGACCATCCGGATGGAAGGCTTTTGCAACGTCTACAAATTCGGTGATCACAACCTTTGGCGGGGCTTTACCGAACACAAGTTCCGCTGCAGCCGCACGAAACAACGCACGCAATGTTGTGTCGATCCGACCCAATGGCCATTTTTCCACCAGTGCGCGGTCAGTCAACTGGTCGACCTGCGCCTGGTTATCAACCGCATCCGCGATCAATTTGCGAAACAGACCTGTGTCACCTTCCGCCATATCATATTCACCGAAATCTTCACCAAAACGGTGTTCTTCAAATTCACGGCGTACAGATTCAACGTTCTGGTCAGACACTTCCATCTGATACAATGCTTGCACCGCGAAAAAACGCGAAGCAGAACGCATTTTGCGCAGCTGATTTCCTGATGGCTCAGGTTTCTTTTCCGGGGTTTCAGAAGGCGTATCGGTCATGCTTTTGCGGGTCCATTGTCTGTGCTGCCAGACGCAACGCGGAATTCTTCCGAGGCTGGTTTAAAACCGATGCCTTTGGTCTGAGCGCCCCATTTGCGCGAAAGCGCGATCAAATGCAAGGCCGCAGCGGCAGCGCCACCGCCTTTATTTTGATCATTGGGGTCAGCACGCACTTCAGCTTGGGGCCTATTTTCCACGGTCAGGATGCCATTGCCAATGCAAGCGCCCTGAAGCCCCAGCATCTGAATAGCCCGAGATGAGTCATTACAGACGGTTTCGTAATGTGTGGTTTCGCCGCGTACAACACAGCCCAGCGCCACATAGCCATCGAAATTCGCCTGACGTTCTGCGATCGAAATAGCCGTAGGAATTTCCAGCGCGCCGGGCACTTCGATCAGCTCATACGTGCCACCAGACGCTTCTATTTCTGCGACGGCACCAGCAACCATATTATCTGCAATGTCTTTGTAATAAGGCGAAACCACGATCAGGAGTTTCACCGGTTTGTCGAACTCTGCGCGGGGCATGATGTAATGGGATGGGCCAGCCATGATTAAGCCTCCTCAGAGATTGGGCGGGTACCTGTGATTTCCAGATCATAGGCATCCAGGCCCAGATAGGTTGTGTCAGGTGAATTTGTCAGCAGTTCCAACCTGTGCAGACCCAGTTTAGACATGATCTGTGCACCGATACCAGTTTGTTTGATCGTACGCGGGGCATCATCATCTTCACCAAGCATCAACTTCGGGCGTGGCTCACGGAAGAGAACCACAAGACCACGGCCTTCCTGTGCAATAATTTCCATCGCGGCGCCAAGCTTGTCAGAACCCCCAGTTCCAATAGCCAGGACATCTTCCACAGGGTTGATCGCATGGGCGCGGGTCAGAACCGGGGCGTCTGTGGTGATGTCCCCTTTGATCAGGGCGACATGTTCGGTGCCCGTCAGCTGATCCGTGAAAATACGCATCTGCCATTCGCCACCATGTTCAGAGGTAACGGTACGGCTGTCGGTTTCATCAACAAGGTTATCATGACGTTGACGCCAAGCAATCAGATCCGAAATCGTGCCGATTTTCAGGTTGTGTTTTGCAGCATAGGGCACGAGATCAGGCATACGCGCCATCGTACCGTCTTCATTCATGATCTCGCAGATCACACCAGATGGGTTGAGCCCCGCCAGACGCGAGACATCTACAGCCGCTTCTGTGTGGCCAGCCCGCACCAAAACCCCGCCATTGCGCGCACGCAGCGGGAACACATGGCCCGGGGTCGCAATATCGGCAGAAGTCATTTCCGGGTTGATCGCCGCCGCCACAGTCAGAGCCCGATCCGCTGCGGAAATCCCGGTGGATACGCCTTCGCGGGCCTCAATTGACACGGTGAAGGCGGTTTCATGACGTGAGGAATTGTTGACAGCCATCATAGGCAACGCCAGCGTATCAACGCGGTCTTCGGTCATTGGCAGGCAGATCAACCCCCGCCCATGGGTGGCCATGAAATTGATCGCTGCCGCATCAGCAAATTCAGAGGCAATCACCAAGTCGCCTTCGTTTTCACGATCCTCATGGTCGACAAGGATAAACATACGGCCCTGACGGGCGTCTTCGATGATCTCGGAAATCGGGCTAATCGCGGCAGCGATTTCAGCCTCACTCAGGGAGGATGTGGTCATGGCAGCTTCTTTCGTGATGCGCCGCCGGACAGAGGCAGCGCGCGGGACGCCTTCGGATACACCTAATGGGAGCAAAGGGAAAGGGGATATGCAGCCGCAGAAGAGGCTGACAACCCTCGGCGCCGTAACGAAACGACGCAGTTTTCGAGAGGATCAGCCGATTACACCAAGTCAGAAATCAAAAATGTCCTCAAGGAAATCCGCAACCCGGTTTTTCTTTTTTTTCCGATAACCTTTATGCTTTTTCCCGCGCTTCCCATCGTCCCGATCACTGCGTCGGTCATACCTGCCATCATCACAACGATCATCATCCCTGTCGCGATAGTCATCATCTTCCCGGGTTGTTTTCTTGACCTCCCGGCGATCTGTTTCATCGCGCACGGCTTTCTCAGGTGTTGCAGACTTCACCGGTGGCGTTGGCACAATCGGATCCGGGTTTTGCAATTCCGGAACGGGCCCGGCTTCGAACGCGGCGCGATCAATGACTTTATCCAGCTCACCCCGGTCCAGCCAAACACCACGACATTGCGGGCAATAATCAATCTCCACCCCTTGACGTTCCGTGATGACCAGAAGGGCCCCATCCACTGGACATTGCATGTTTTTTCTCTCCGTTTTGATCAGACAAATTTGTGGGCTGGGCGAGCGATTTTCAAGTCGAGGCCGGATAAAACCAGCCTGTTATTGCATAACAACCCACCAGAAAGCACAGTCTAGGCACCACGAATGAGGCCCATTGATGAACAACCTGAAACCCGCTTCAACCTGCATATTTTTCGCGCTGATGGCAGGATGCGCGACGCCCTATGAACAATGCGTCAGCTTCGCACACCGCGATTTGTACCAAACCCAGAAAGACATTCAGTTTCTGGAAAGCAATATTCGCCGCGGCTATGCAGTCCACTCCCAGTCTGTGCCATACACTGTGGCAAAAGAGTGCCTGAATGAAAATGAGGAACCCTTTCGCTGCGACGAAGTCAATTACCACACAATAGAAACCCCTGTGGCGATTGATATATCTGCGGAGCAACGCAAACTGGATCGCGCCCGTGCAGATCTACCCGCTCTCAGGGCTGAAGTGGCCCGTGAAGTCAGAGGGTGTCAGCGACAATATCCGGCGGGGTAATCATCAGAGAAATGTTCAGAACACAGCCCCAACATCATACATGACCGGTTCAAATCCTTTGAACAGCTCCGCCATAGCGCGGTTGCGTTTTCGCATTTCCGGGGTCCGCAGCATGGCCTGGAAATCTTCGCGTTTTTGCCATTGGCTATAGTTCGCGATACGGGTCTGGGCGTCGTTCACGTGCAGGCCAGCCCCAATAAAGCCCGGTTGTTTTGAAATAAACTGCCCATAGGCATCTTCGAGGGATTCAAATAAATCCTGACATGTGGCTGGCGAACATTCAAATGTCGTAATGACAGTCTGCACATCCTGACTTCCGGTGGTGTTGATGGTTACGCTGGCTTGTGTTGTTGCTGACATAGGCACCTCCTCTGTTCCATAACAGTGGCACAGCGCCCGCTGGGGTTCAACATTTCCTTCGGACAGCCCATATAGCAAAGGACACCCGAAGGCGCCCTTTGTGTCTGCTCCCCGCCGAGACATGCGACCAGATAGTCGCATGCCAGACCTTCGTGATTTAGTTAGGATTGTCCATCCGTGCGGTAACATGGATATCCCCGCGACAGGGTTGTGCCCAGGTGATCTGTACCTGGTCTTTGTCCGACCCTTTTTCCGGTGTTGCATAGGGCATATCTGTGGCCTGACCACTGCCTGCGTTGATCGCACCTTCTGATGTGACTGCCGTTACCGTGCGCGCCCGGCCCGAGAAGGGCAGATGCGGCGCAAAATCGACGGACCAGACCGAACTGTCCGATGCCTGTGTGTGCTTGACGATTGCAGGGTTATGCGTTTTTTTCACCACAGCAGTATAAGTATTGCCTTCCCACCGGATATTGCGCATGCGGCTGTAATCAAGCCCCGCATAACTGTCATCCACATTATCCGCCTGATCCACATCACCGTTCAGGCTTTTGAACACGTTGCCCGACACATTCAGCCCGTTGATGAAATGGCCGCTGCCATAGGGTTTGACAACAATCCAGTTGAACCAGTTTGCAGTGTCATTGGCAGTGAAAATATTCCCTGTAATCGACAGGCCACCGAATGAACTTTCAGATCCAAAATTTGGTTCACTGTCGTATTCGTTGCTCCACTCGATGAAACTGTTGTCCACATAATTGCCAACAAAGGTGGATTTGCAGTTGCTCGAAGCGACGATAACCCCGGGCAATCGCAGACTGTCGGAAAAGTCATCCCCTTGGAACCAGTGATTGCCGATGAACAAATGCCCTGCGCCACTGACAATCCCGAAATGCGCAAACCGGGTGGATCGGTTGTCACGGATCTTATTGTCATTGGCGTTGGAATTAAACGCAATGGACGATCGCGTATGGGCTGGCAGGTTGCCTTCGGCAGAAAAGAACTGACAGCGGTCAATCAGCATGCCTTGGCAGCCGCGCCCAGGCGACGTCAGCCCTTTGTCTTTTGGTTGCGTAAAGAAACAGTCACGCACATGGAAAACAATACCACCAGTTGCCAGCATCACCCCATTCGCCCGACCAGACAACAGGAATTCCACATCAGACAAAACCATGCGGCTAAGATTGGTGAAACCACTGAAATCCAGCGCATATTTATGACGGGTGAATGTGTAACTCTGTGTGCCTTGGGCATCAAACAGGGGTTGTGACAATGTTACCTCCTGCGAGGGGACGTTCACATCACGCACGTAAACTTCACGTCCAACGCCATTACCCGTCACACGCGCACCAATCGGGATCGCGGCAACATTTGCAACATTGGTCAGGCGCATGTTGTCCGGGTTGGAATAAGTCGCAACCGATGTCACAACGTCATCATCCCAATCCGTTGACGCGACACAATCCAACATGCCATTGCGAATAACGCGTCTGGATTTATAGGTGGTTTTATTTCCGACGGCAGCCTGCACATCGATAGGTTCTGTCAAAGTAATCTGTCGCCCGCCAAGATCCAAAGATTCATGGTCAGAGAAATTAAACAGAACTGCAAGTGCACGCTTGAATGCTTCCAGCTCATCTCCGAAGGCATCAATATACGCGGGGAGATCGTAATCTTTGGTCAGGGTCAGGCGCTTATCTGCGGGCATGACAACTGTACCCGTAAACTGGGTTCTGTTTTCAAAAGTCACGTGATCCGATAGAAAGTAGCTGCCCTCGGGGATAATCACCTTGCGTCCGTTCGCAGCAGCATCAGCCGCCTCAAAAGCCGCCATATTATCGGTGGTGCCATCCCCAATTGCACCGTAATCCACAACATCCACACTATCCAAAAGCTTGCCTGTAAAGACATTGCTGACGTCATCAATCTGAATGTCATCAATGCGGATAATCGCGCCGTTGGGCCCTGTGATATCTAGACCAAAATGACCATACAATGGTTCACGCCCCCAGGGCATGTCTACCCCGCCCCGCGTGCCAGTGCCGATAATCGCGCTGACTTCAAAGATGTCACCATGTCCGGTGATCGTTACAGAATTGCCGATCTCGGTCAGGCCCGCCACATGGACACCACCGGTTTTACCCGCCCAGCCAGCGATCCGAACAGATGGCAACGCACCACTGACCACTTTCACGCGTGTTTTCACCTGAATGTAACAACCCGGCAAAATTGGGGTTTCCCCCATATATCTGATCTTTTGAGTGCCCGTCAGTTTCAGCACCTCCAGACAGCCCCCAAAATCTGCATCCGCCGGTACAAAGGCCGCGGTCGGGCTTGTGTCATATGTGTCCGATCCCGGTGTTCCGTCGCCGGAAGACCAGACATCCAGCCCCCCCTGAAACTGCGGTGGCATCAGGACCAGCCCGTCTGTAATTACTTTGTTCATCGCAAACCCCTTTCGCATTGCGTGAAGGGTCGCGATCCCGGAAATGCTCCGAAGGTCCGCGCCCCTGACGCGAAAAGAGGTACCAACAAGCACTTAATGCGCCCTGAGACCACCGCGCGCAGCCCCTTGCCCTGAACAGGAACACATGCAAACCTTACACTATGGCCATTTCTAAAAATCCCCCCGCAATCGAATATTTCTACTCTATCCATTCGGCTTTTGCCTGGATCGGCGCACGCCGCCTAGAGGAAATTGCACAGATTTCAGGCCGTAAAATTATCCATAAACCTTTTGATTTTATTCCCGTTATCACAGCAGCCAATGGCGGCACCTATCTGAACATCTCGGACGCGCGTATGAAATATTTCTTCGGTCGTGAAATTGATCGCTGGGCCGAATATCGGGATCAGCCCTGTATTCACACGCGCCCCCAATGGCATGATGAGCCCCAAGCGTTGGCCTCTGGTATGGTTCTGGCAGCGCAAGCGCAGGGGCTGAATGTTGATGGGCTATCGCGTGAAATTCTGGGCATGCACTGGCGGGACGATGGCAATATCAACGGGCACGATGACCTAGCCCAGGCCTGTAAAGCTGCCAACCTAGACCCAGAACCGCTGTTTGACGCAGCCCTTAGCCCGGAAATTCAGACGCAATTCACAGCCTGTACGGACGAAGCAATACATCGTTCTGTTTTTGGATCACCCACATATGTGGTGGATGGGGATATGTTTTACGGACAGGATCACCTGGAAATGGTAGAGTGGGCTTTGCAGCACCCATTCCGCCCCTCACCCCAATAAAAAAGGACGCATCTGAATTTCAGACGCGCCCTTCAAATTTGATTTTTCTCTGATTACTCAGACAGCAGTTTGCCATCCAGGCCATCACGGATCAGCTGGATGCTTTCCTCAACACCGTACAAGGCCATAAAGCCACCAAAACGTGGGCCCTGGCTTGCGCCCAGCAGCACTTCGTACAACGTTTTGAACCAGTCACGTAACGGATCAAATCCATGGTTCTTGCCAATAGCAAAAACGATCGACTGCAGGAACTCATCACTGGAAAAATCCACCTCAGGCAGCGGATCGTCATTGCCCATGTCAGCGTTTTTCTTTGCAATCATAGCAAGCGCAGCCTCGCCATCGCCCAACGCCTTAATCAGATCTTCCAGTGCTGCTCGCTCCTGATCAGATGGGGCGCGGAACACACGTTCCGGCTTTACGAAATCATTGTAATAACGGACGGCAAAGCCAGCAGCCTGATCCAGGTCCGGGTGGGTTTTTGCAGACGCCTCAGGCGCATAACGCTGGATAAAGCCCCAAAGCTGGTCTTTTTCTTCTGCGCCAGCCACCGCTGCAAGGTTTAGCAGCATAGCAAAGGGTACAACCATATTGGACTGCGGCACATCACCATTATGGATATGCCAAACCGGATTGTTCATCTGCGCTTTTAGATCTTGCGTATGGAAGGCGCGCAGTTGCTGATGATATTCATCTACCGCTTTAGGGATCACATCAAAATGCATCCGTTTCGCGGTTTTTGGCTTGAGATACATAAAATATGACAGGCTTTGCGCGCTGGCATAGGTCAGCCATTCATCAATGGAAATTCCGTTGCCAGAGGTCTTGGAGATCTTCTGACCATTCGCATCCAGGAACAATTCATAGGTGAAGTGATCCGGTGCGCGATGGCCCAATGTGCGACAAATGCTGTCATAGATCGGCGTGTTGGTGCTGTGATCCTTGCCATACATCTCAAAATCAACGCCCAAAGCCGCCCAACGCGCGCCAAAGTCTGGTTTCCATTGCAGCTTCACGTTGCCGCCGGTCACAGGCAGGGTCCATTCTTTGCCGTCTTCATCGTCAAAGGTGATCGTATAAGTTTCTGCACAGACCTTTTTCATCGGCACATACATCACGCGACCGGTTTCCGGGTGGAGCGGCAGGAAAATAGAATAGGTCTGACGGCGTTCTTCACGTAGGGACTTCAACATCACTGCCATCACATCGTCATATTTATCAACGGCGCGCTTGAGAACTTCGTCGAACTGACCGGATTTATAGAACTCTTTGGCGGAATAGAACTCATACTCAAAGCCAAAGGTATCAAGGAAACGACACAGCATCGCGTTGTTATGATCGCCAAAGCTGTCATGCGTGCCAAATGGATCCGGCACAGACGTCAACGGGCGCTGCAAATATTCTTCCAAAGCTTCCGGGTTTGGCACGTTGGATGGCACTTTGCGCATCCCGTCCAAATCATCCGAAAAACAGATCAGCTTTGTTGGGATGTCAGAAATCACCTCAAAAGCGTTCTTGATCATAGTGGTACGGGCAACTTCACCGAAGGTTCCGATGTGCGGCAAGCCGGATGGGCCATAGCCGGTTTCGAACAACGCATAGCCCTTTTCCGGCGCACCCTTGGCAAAGCGTTTAAGCACCCGGCGGGCTTCTTCAAAGGGCCAGGCTTTGCTTTGCATCGCGGTGTCGCGCAGTTCAGACATCTTGTTCTCCATCCGGCCCTGTCTATCAGGGCACATCATCAAGCGGTGACCCAGTGCCACCCGCTTGGCCTCTCTATGTTGCAACTGCAGCGTAAGTCAAGAAACAGCACTTATTGCGCCGTGTTTTTGCGAACCTTTTCCACGATCCAACCTAAAGCTTTCTGTACGTCCTCTCCCGCAGCCAGACCGTCTCGTGCGGCAGAGAAATACCCCCATGCAGATAATTAGCCCTGCCCCCCGTTGAGGTTGCAGCACACCGGTTTCAAGGAAGCCATCCAGAACCCGGCCCCAGCAAACACATACGCCCTGCCATGATGGATTAAGCGACGCCTGTGTTTCCGTTCTTAATACACGGCGCAGCAGTTGAACCTCTGGCGCTGTATCTCTATGCTGAGCCTCAGGCACATGACAGTTATATAAGGACGCCCGATGTCTGAGCAGATCCCACACTCCTTTACCGCCCAGGACGCACTTGTTGCGATCATGTTTGCCGAGAGCGCCTCGGACGAAAACATCGGCACCCCCGAACTTCTGACTATTGAACGTATCGTCAACCACCTGCCGATCTTCGCCAACTACGATGCAGACCGCCTGCGCACAGTCAGCCAGACCGTGCTGGATTTATTTTCAGAAGAAGATGGGCTGGATGCACTTTTCGGATTGGTCAAAGACGCGCTGCCCGAAGCCCTGTTTGAAACGGCTTACGCACTGGCCTGTGATGTTGCCGCATCTGATGGTCGCCTCAAAGAAGGCGAATTGCGCATGCTGGCTGAAATTCGCTACGAGCTGAACATTGATCGCTTGCACGGCGCAGCCATTGAACGCGGCGCACGTGCCCGTCATATGGTTGTTGCGACAGATATGGACTAAGCGATCAGGTATTCTGGTCGCACCACAGCGCCCAGCTGTATCGTCGAAGTCCAACCTGACACAAATTTCCGGGCCTTATTCACCGCGGGCCCGGACTATATTTTTCGACGAACCAGAAGAAACTTATTTCTGACCCTGTTCGATCGCCGCAGCCGCAGCCAGAATTTCTTCTGCGATCTCGCGGGCTTCTTCCGGTTCAAAATCCATAGGCAACTCAATTCCGTCACCTTCAATATAGATGCGGACCATGCCTTCAGACGTCGGACCAATCTGTAGGTTCGCTGAAATATCGCTTGGACTGTTGATACCCATCTGAAAGTCTCTCCTGTATGACGTTGCAAGTGAGGTAGCGATCTCCCCCCCAAATAGCAAGTCAACGCCACAGCAAAAAAAGGTTTGGAAAAGAGAGATTTTTCCGATTTCCGCCCCTTGCAATCCCTTTCCCTCTCAGCTAAATCACCCCCAGTGCCGCCTTAGCTCAGTTGGTTAGAGCGCCTGATTGTGGATCAGGAGGTCCTTGGTTCGAGACCAAGAGGTGGTACCACTTCTTTCATCTAAAATTCCGTTGACATTGATATCAATCAAATCCTGATTTCTGTTTACACTTCGTCGAAAATCTCTTTTTTCGCGCGTTATCTGCTTGCCCCCAGTGAAAAAGAAATTATTGTCCCGATCAGGGCCAGTGGCTCCGTCCGGCGCGGGCGTGATGGAATGGTAGACATACCAGACTTAAAATCTGTTGGGCCTTGTGCCCGTGTGGGTTCGAGTCCCACCGCCCGCACCAATTTTCAGGAAAATACAACATAATTTCAGTAATTTACGCGATTTGCGCTCTTTTCAGCCCGACAATTAGTCCTACATAAAACCGTTGATACCCGGTAAGGACCGTTATAGGGGTGATTCCTCACCGCGCTGGGCGCTGGCCCGATCAATCACATGTAGTTCGCCACCTTCACCGATAAACACCGAAGCTAGTTCCTTGATTTCGTATTCAACACACCCGCGCCCATCCACATCGGGCAGGATTTCCCGGCAAGCCTCGATCCGTATCAGGTCGGTTTCTGTGGTGGGGCTTAGGATGTTCCCATTGTGGCCCTCACAAGCGAAAGCCTGCATTTGCCAGCCGTGGCAGCCAGCATCAGCGGCAAGCGCATTCATAGCCTGAATAAGCGCCTACATGGCTTGCCCTGCGCTCTGGGCGGTATTTGGTGAAATATCTTTCACAGTGTCACCTCCCTATAAGCCCCGGCAATCACTTCCCCGGTGGCAACGCACATAGCGCCAGAGATACCCACCACGGCAGATCGCAACTGTGACAAATGCGGGTCTTTGATTGGTATGTTGTTAAGCGCCTCGGACACCACGGCAAGCGCATTGGTATCCCATGGCATACTACATGGCGCGAAAACGGTATAAGTTACGCATTTTCGGTTACGCAGTGTTGTTCTTATGCTAGACTGTAGTTGCGGTTACTTTTGTTGAGGTTCTCAATCAAAGCCTCGAGTTTCTAATTGCAGAAAAAATTAAATGTTCGCTTGAATAACACTCAAGGCGCTGAGCGTAGGTGTTTCCGTCATGGCAATGCCTTGCCCCTGTGAGGGGCTAAGCATCTGCTGACCAATGACGACCTTTTCGGCCTCCATTATGACTACGGATAAATCGGGGCCAGCCTCGCGCACGATACTGTTCCATAAATTATATATTGCAGGGATTTCGCGCCTCGCGCGTCCGCGCGTACTGGTCCGAAAACTCCCTAGGCGCACTCTTGGACCATAACATTTGATAACAGACGGGAAGCTTGCATGGTTTCACCTATAGGTAAGGATTTTGGGCTGACTAGCCTGTCTGCAAGGCAACTTAAACCTTAACATTCAACAACATGCAGAGGCGACACGGGGGGGGTATGTGAAACTCTAAACGCACTGCATCAGGACCAGCGGGGGTAATGAATTTACTACACCGTCAATTTGAAGGTAAAAAGTTGCGCTCGATATTGCTTGCTTTCCCAACACTTGCAGAATCAGTGTGTTTCCTAAAACTATGCTCCGTATTGGCCCGGTATATTCCGGTGAATATTGTTTTGTGAGTGTTGTATGAGTGGATTTATTGCGTGGGTAGGCAAGTGCCACATATCCAACACTGCCGATATTTCTGACGACACCATGCCCGGCCAAGAATGTTACGCCGCCGTGTGGTCAGATACACGCGAGGGCTTTGAATCTGCATTGCGGGTGCATATTTCGGGATTGGGTCTACATCTCCTTTGGACTGAGGACGTCCACACAATCAACATCTGGCTATCGCAGTATGGGCATAACGCTGGCGTCATGAAGCTGGCAAAGGCCGTTCACGCGCAACATCGTGTTGAGTTAGGCCCATTTTCTTCTGTTGGGGGCGAGGGTGAAGGGCCATCGCCCGAAACCTATCTTCGTGTCACAAAGATTGAAAGCGTGGAACCACTAGACTTACAGTTTGGAGTACATCCCACAAGAACTGTACCGGACGCTCTTAAGGAACCACTATTCGGTCAACTCGAGCCAACAGCAGAAGAAATCGCGCAACATGGCGGTACTGGAAGCGTTCCATCCATGCGGACCTATGCCATTTTGGATGCGGCTAAAATGCCTTACCTGCTAACTGGCTTGATAGAGAGTTCAGGGCTTCGTTTTGAATCACTGTTTCAAGGTAGCGCTGCCGAAGAATTTAAAGAACATTGCCCGTATTTGGTGGAACTGTCGGAAGATAACAGTTTTACAAAAAGCCTGTTCACCGGGCCGGATGGTGTCAATGGGCTGTGGGAAAAAGAGCTTGGGATCTATGGGCGCTCAAGGGCTGAATTTGATGAATTACGCAAACACTTCCGCAAGTTCACCCGCATTCAGGACGCTCAAGGAAAATGGTATTATTTTAAGTTCTGGGATGCCACTTTGTTTCAGGGCATAGTTTGCGAACCAAATGGAAAGCCTCCCGGGTACCTCGCCTATCTTTTTGGCACATACATTGTTCATAGTGTTATTCTTACATCGAAATGCTATTCAGTCTCTGTTGCCTCCAATCCAGCGCTTCACGCATTGCCAGCGAGCGACATGCGGATGCTGCTCGATGCAAATTCCCTAAATACTATCTCTGCGGCTCAAAAGCGTAAAAACCAAATCGAAATTGCACGACAAGCCGTTGAGAAAATCGAAAAGTACACGTCCTATCAACCCGGAGAAGCCTCGGAAGTTGCACTGAGTTCCTGTAAGAGGTTCTCTGAAATGGGGTTTGATCGCCGGGACCATCTAACTATGTTGGTGTCTTGGGATTTGATTTTTGGGCCTGATTTTGAGACCCAATATGCTGATGGAATGGTTCACGCAATACTCAGCACAAAGCAGCCCGTTGAAACAATGTTTGATGAAATCAAATCGGTGATGATGAAAGCTTAATTTATGCGAAAAATACTTGTCTCTCTGTTCATTCTTGCACTCATTGTCACCGCAATAACGGGTTACAAATTCCGGCACTTTCTGAACAGGCCCAGTGCAATGGGGCTGCATATCGGAGGCCAAAGGCTTGAAGGTGTGGGGCCGTTTCCCTTTGTAACGAATGTCTGGCTGAATGGGTTTCCATTTTTGAAGGCAGACTTCCGTGGCCGCAACACCTCTATGTCAGCAGCCTATGAAAACAATTGGAACAATGACATGGAGTTGCGACTGGAATGGATGGAAGTGACCACTGGTAAGGCCTATTCTGATACTGTTCGGATATCCATTGATGACCTGTCTGCCTTCACGCCTGCGCGGGACCACGTCACCGTAACGGTCGAAATCGGGCGGAATGGAGAACTGATCGTGCGCACGCCTCAAGAGGTTCTTTTGCGGACACATAATTTGGAATCCACCCCAGAAATGCGCGTCCCAATCATCCTCTATCAGAATTGCGCCCCCATGCTCCCAAATCTCCCTGAAAACTTTACCGAATTTACGGATTATGACTGGGATAAATGGCACGGGCTAACATCAGAGCGCACTGAAGCTTATAGGGATATCTCGACAACATGCGCCGCAGGAGAAAACTGATATGGATGGAACATCACAGCCAACTGGCGCTGAAATCACCCAAGCCGCAGAAACTGATGATCGCCGTAGTATTAATACCACAATGGTTGCCTGCAAACGTATTCGCATGGGGGTGTTCTTTGATGGTACAGGAAACAATCGTTTTTTGGTCGGGACGCCCGGATTTGATGGGTGGCATACAAATATCGATTTCCTTGAACAAGCATACAAAGAAACTACTGAGGTCATGAATGGATGTAACGTCACACATGCACATGTGTATGTAATGGGCATTGGCACGGACAAAACGGGCACATATACGCGCGGGATGGCTCTGGGCCTTGGGAAAACGGGGGTGTATCAACGAACTCTGGAAGCAATTGAAGAGATTGAGGGGGTACTCAAGTCAACTTCGGACGGCGAGTTGCAGGCCGCAATTGAATTTGATGTTTTTGGGTTTTCCCGTGGTGCAGCCGCAGCGCGTTATTTCGCAAACCTCGTTAATAATGGTGAGGCATTTGGAAATCAGTTTGGACCCACAAAGGTGAAATTCCTTGGCATCTTTGATACGGTTGGCTCAACCGGAATTCCCGGAAACGAGGCTGAGGTTATTGATATTTCCACTTCCGCCGCCACGGCCGAGCATATCGTACATATTACCGCAGACAGTGAATTCCGTGAGAATTTCCCTCTGACACTCGCACGGGTTGGTCAGCGCATCCGCATGGTGGGTGCCCATTCAGATATAGGTGGGGGCTACGGACCAACAGATACGTCAGGGCATGTCGGTATCAATAATCCGGTGGTTGAGGCCTTGATTAAGCGTGATTGGCTATCTGATGACGAGCAGTTACAGCAAGCAAATTTCATAATGGACGAAATGATTACACCAGGCATGTATCGCTGGAAGGCTGAACCTGGACTGTCCTTTGTTGCGTTGGCAGTCATGCATAAGTTGGCGGTCGATAGCCCGACAGCCGTCCCTTTCAACTCGAACCCGCATGTATTTCCCGAAGACTTGCAACACTTGTATGATTCCATGTTATCCGGGGAACGGTTAGGTGGAAGATCTAATGGTGATATACGCCGAAAATACGCGCATTTTTCCATCAAGGATAGCCCAGGAATGCAAGCTGAAGGTGACGCGATGCGGGATGAATTCACGCTATAAATGCATTTACCTGATTCCATTTCTCAAATTCTCTGATTTGTGAATGCGTGTGTTGTGCTCCCCTATCCGGTCCCACCCCAGCTTTTAATCGGGGGCATTGGGACCATTTCGCTCTTACCATCAATGCACATCCGTTAGCCTTAACCGCCCCCCCCTTGCCTTGAATAACCCGCCCGCGTTCTATCAGCCGATCTATCAAGGCGTGGGTAACTGTGTCGCCGTTGGTCCACCTGCGGTTTCCTTTGGCCACCAGATTGCAGATTGCTTGTTCCCGATAACTGAGGCCCGCCAGATCGGGGGCTAGGATTGTTGACTGGGTTTTGATTGTTGGCGGTGTTGCTGGCCTAATTCCGACTGCCTGCGACTTGCTGGTTTCAGGTCGTGAGGTTGGCAATTCCTGCCCTGTAACTTCCTTATAAGCCGCCTGCACATCAAACCACATGAGTGCCACTCCCTGCTATTCCTGCTATTCCTGCTATTTTGCACTTAACCCATTGATAATAAAACTTAATAACAGAATGGCAGGAATAACAGCCCCCAACATTAACATGCCTCCCCCTTAATGATGCGAAACGCCAATTTTCGGGCGCTTCCCTTCACCACCTGACCGGGCGGCAATGTGGCAACCCATCCGTGCTTTTCAAGTTCCTTCAATACCTCAATCGCCATGGCTGTCTCTCTGAGTGACGCGGGACCATATCGCGAACATCGCCGGGGATTATTTCGGCATCCTTCCAACTGTCCACCAACCAACAGCGCAAAATTTCGGCCTGTTCTGATTTCTCACTGATTACGGCACCATCAGCCAGGCGGACCGCTTCCGACAGGTGGAATTGTGCAAGCGTGATTGCGTCGGTCATGACTTCGGCGTTCACGGTCACGGCACCGGGATGCGCCCACAATGTCAGCACAGCCGCGATGCGGGCGGCTTGTTCGGCGCTCTTGCTGGCGTAGGGGGTGACATTGCACAGATCGCCACCGGGGCGCTGTGCGGCTTCTGCGGCCACATAATATCGCTACAACAATGCTTTTGCTTCAGCGGAAAGCATCAAGCGGGTGGGCTCAAGCTGGTTTCGGGTGCCTTCCTTCAGTGGCATATCCACCGCCAAGAGGTCAGCCAGCTTTGCAGCGAACCGGGAAAGGGCGGCATCGCTGGCGAGATTGTATCCCTTGCGGGTGCGATACCCGATATTGCTGAGCGGCTCAGTAATCAGAAACCGCGCCAGAAACCCTTGGCCGCTCGCCACGGGGTCAGCCAGCAAGGGCCGCACGGCAATAATAGGCTGCGCCATCATGTGAGACGCCAAACGCCGCCCCCACAGTGTCGATGCACCATCACCCGCCCGCGTGCGATTGATCGGGCTGCCATCCCACAAGCCAGACAGGCCAGCGCAGGTTTTCAAGCGGTTGTCGCTGTTCATGGCGTGACCACCAAAGAAGGCCCCGCCTTCATCCGTAAACAGGCCCAGCGCGGGGTGGCCGTTCTCATACAGCTTTGCCAATCCCTCAAAAGTCGGGTCTGTTGCTGTGCGGTTTGGGGATAGCGGCATTTCGGGACAACGGGGCAGTGCATCCAAATCGGCGGCGGCTTCTATCGCTTTGGGGCCGTTCCCGCTGGCATTCCTGATTAAGCGGCTTTCCTTGGCTTCCCACATACGGATTGCAGCACTTGCCTTTGCCGCTTGTTCGGTGAAGTCCTGCGACTGCTGGCTTTCATGTTCACGCAATCCCGCCATAAGCAATTTATCACACCCGCTTTTTGCGCTCCCCTGAACGGGCAATGGTCAGGCAGAACAAAGAGGCCGGGGCATACACATGTGGCGAACCGCCCCGGAACTACTCGGAATTAGGCGGAAAAACGGTGCGGTACATTTCGCCCGCACCATTTTCTGTATTTCAGTGACCGGCTATGAAACAATCCAGCTTTAGTGCAAGCCTTCAGAACGGGACATCACTGGCGCGCTCGGCGGCAACGACGAAACCGGCTTTTACTTTTTTGGAACCAGCTTTGTCGAATTCCACATCCAGTGTGTCACCCGTTGCTTCCATAACAGTGCCATATCCGAACTTTGTCTGAAAAATACGGTCTCCGGGGCGGAACAGTTCTTGGGCATCACCATCCACCATAAGATTGCTGCGCTTACGCTTGGGCGTCACGGCGGTACGTGGACCAGATGATTGTCGCGCCTGCATGCGTTTAAAGCCAGGCGTGTCCCAGCCATCCGCATTCATCGCACGGTCCTGCATCGCACTGACGGTGCCGCTGTTGCCAAAATCGTCATTGTAATTGCTGGCGTAACCGGTAGCCCCACCCAGTGCCGGGGAAGACAGAACTTCGACATGCTCAGGCGGCATTTCGTCAATGAAACGTCCTGCAAGCTGGCTTTGCCATTGCCCATAAACACGACGATTTTGGGCAAAACTTATGTAACATAGCTCTTCCGCGCGCGTGATTCCGACATAGGCCAGACGGCGCTCTTCTTCGAGTCCCTTAACTCCGCTTTCATCCATGGATCTTTGGCTAGGGAACAGACCTTCTTCCCAACCGGGCAAAAAGACCACGGGAAATTCAAGGCCCTTTGCCCCGTGTAGGGTCATGATTGTCAGCTTTTCTTCCGACTCAGAGCTGTCATTTTCCATAATCAGCGAGACATGTTCTAAAAACCCCTGAAGGTTGTCGAAATTTTCAAGTGCTTTCACAAGTTCTTTCAGGTTTTCCAGACGCCCCGGGGCTTCGGGGGTTTTGTCTTTCTGCCACATGGCGGTGTAGCCGGATTCATCCATAATCATTTCAGCCAACTGTATATGGCTGATCTGTGGCGTAGTGTCAGGTTCTGAGAAATCCTCGAACAGATCATCATCCTGATCATCAATCTGCTGAGATACACGCCCGATGCGGGTCAGATCACGCCAGCGATCAAAACTTTCAACCAGTTTTGTGAGTTCGCCTTTGGCTTTGCCTTTAATTTCCCCGTCGCGCAGCAAAATACGCGTTGCATCCAGCAAAGGCACGCCATTTGCGCGGGCACAAATCTGGATATTCTGCAGCGCTTTGTCACCGACCCCCCGCTTGGGCACATTCACAATACGTTCAAACGCCAGGTCATCTTCGGGCTGGGTAACAACGCGGAAATAGGCCATGGCATCACGGATTTCCATACGCTCGTAAAAGCGTGGGCCGCCGATCACGCGGTAGGGCAAACCAATTGAAAGAAAACGATCTTCAAAGGCACGCATCTGATGTGACGCCCGCACAAGAATGGCCATGTCTTCTAAACTGCGCGGGGCCATACCACGGGTACCACGCTGAACAGATTCAATTTCTTCACCGATCCAGCGGGCTTCCTCGTCTCCATCCCAATGGCCAATCAGGCGTACTTTTTCTCCATCCTGGCGTTCGGTCCAAAGTTCCTTGCCCAGACGGTTTTCATTGCCTGCAATCACTGCGGACGCTGCCGCCAGAATATGCGGGGTTGAACGGTAATTCTGTTCCAGCCGCACCACATGGGCACCGGGAAAATCCTTTTCAAACTTCAGGATGTTGCCCACCTCGGCCCCGCGCCATCCATAGATCGACTGGTCATCATCCCCGACGCAACAGATATTCTTATGCCCCTGCGCCAACAGCCGCAGCCAAAGATATTGCGCAACGTTTGTATCCTGATATTCGTCCACCAAAACATAACGAAACCAGCGGTGATATTGCGCCAGCACATCATCGTGTTTCTGAAAAATCGTCACCATATGCATCAGCAGGTCGCCGAAGTCGCAGGCATTCAATTCGCGTAGACGGCGCTGATATTGTTCATACAGCGCCGGGCCCATACCATTAAATGCAGCGGCCTCACCTGTTGGCAGTGTTTCCGGCGTCCAAGCGCGATTTTTCCAGGCGTCAATGATATTCGCCAGTTCGCGTTCTGGCCAGCGTTTACGATCTATCCCTGCCGCTTCGATTAGCTGGCGCAGCAGGCGTTTGACATCGTCCATGTCAAGGATTGAAAAATTCGTTTTCAGCCCCACCAGTTCCGCATGACGGCGCAGCAATTTCACACAGATTGCGTGGAAAGTGCCCATCCAACGCATTGCATCGCCACCATGGCCCAGATACCCCCCAACGCGATCGCGCATCTCTCGCGCAGCCTTATTGGTAAAGGTCACGGCAAGAATTTCGTCAGGGCGTGCACAGCCTGTGTTAATCAGATGTGCAATACGCGCGGTCAGAGCCTTGGTTTTCCCCGTGCCTGCGCCCGCGAGCATCAAAACAGGACCATCCAAGCGCTCCACAGCTTCGCGCTGTGCCGGGTTCAATTCATCCAGATAGGGCATGGGGCGTGCTGCCATGGCCTGCTGACTTAAAGAAACAGGTGCGGCATCTGGCGCGGCGGCGGCCTCAAAGGCGTCGAATTCGTCGAAATCACTCATACGCCGGAACTTAGACATATATCTGCGTCTTGAAAAGAAGTGTTCGCAGATTGTTCCGCAAGAAAATGCACGGGTTCGCTTTTTTATGTCATCCTGTCGCAATGCGAGGCCAGATCACGAACAAAATGTTACAGAAACCTCACAAAGCGGGGTGAGTCTCTTGTGCTGCAGCGCAGCATTTGCAAAGCTTGCCCTGTCAGCAGATCTCAGGGAGACCAGCCTCATGCCCGAATTCAACAAAATTCTCATCGCCAATCGCGGCGAAATCGCCATCCGCATCATGCGGGCCGCCAATGAAATGGGCAAAAAGACCGTTGCCGTCTTTGCCGAGGAAGACAAGCTTGGCCTGCACCGTTTTAAAGCGGATGAAGCTTACCGCATCGGTGATGGTATGGGCCCAGTTGCCGCTTACCTGTCGATTGAAGAAATCATTCGTGTCGCCAAAATGTCTGGCGCGGATGCGATCCACCCCGGTTATGGCCTGCTGTCAGAGAACCCCGAGTTTGTTGATGCTTGTGAAGAAGCAGGCATCACATTCATCGGCCCCAAAGCCGCCACCATGCGCGCGCTGGGGGACAAAGCCAGCGCCCGTCGCGTCGCTGTTGAAGCCGGCGTGCCTGTCATTCCCGCGACTGAGGTTCTGGGCGATGATATGGATGCGATCCGCAAGGAAGCGGCAGAGGTTGGTTATCCCCTGATGCTGAAAGCCTCTTGGGGTGGTGGCGGACGCGGGATGCGCCCGATCTTCTCTGACGCTGAGGTTGAGGAAAAGGTACTGGAAGGCCGTCGCGAAGCGGAAGCGGCCTTTGGCAACGGTGAAGGTTACCTTGAAAAGATGATCCAGCGTGCGCGCCACGTTGAGGTTCAGATTCTCGGCGACAAACACGGCGGCATGTATCACCTGTTTGAACGCGATTGTTCCGTGCAGCGTCGCAACCAAAAAGTCGTTGAACGCGCCCCGGCCCCGTATTTGACCGAAGAACAGCGTCAGGAAATCTGCGCTTTGGGTCGCAAAATCTGTTCCCATGTGAACTACGAATGTGCGGGCACCGTCGAATTCCTGATGGATATGGATGACGGCAAGTTCTACTTCATTGAGGTCAACCCACGTGTTCAGGTCGAACACACCGTGACCGAAGAAGTCACCGGCATCGACATCGTACAATCCCAAATCCGCATTGCCGAAGGTGCGACCATTGCCGAGGCCACCGGCAAAGCCAGCCAAGATGACGTGCGCTTGAATGGTCACGCGCTTCAGACCCGGATCACCACAGAAGATCCACAAAACAACTTTATCCCCGATTATGGCCGCATCACCGCTTACCGTTCTGCGACAGGTATGGGTATCCGTCTTGACGGCGGCACGGCCTATGCAGGCGGTGTGATCACGCGTTACTATGACAGTTTGCTGACCAAAGTGACCGCCCATGCACAGACACCTGCCGCGGCGATTGCACGTATGGACCGCGCCCTGCGTGAATTCCGTATTCGCGGCGTGTCCACCAACATCGCCTTTGTGGAAAACCTGCTGAAACATCCGACCTTCTTGGACGACAGCTATACCACGAAATTCATTGATGAGACCCCAGGTCTGTTCAGCTTTAAGAAGCGTCGCGACCGCGGCACCAAGGTTCTGAACTACATCGCGGACATCACGGTGAATGGTCATCCCGAAACTGAGGGTCGCGCGGAACCAGATGCTGCGATTGCCGCGCCAAAAGCACCAATGTCGACGCTGGATATTCAGCCCGGCACCCGTAATTTGCTTGAAGAAAAAGGCCCACAAGCCGTTGCGGATTGGATGAAAGCCCAGCCACAATTGCTGCTGACCGATACCACCATGCGTGATGGGCATCAGTCCCTTTTGGCGACCCGGATGCGTTCGATTGATATGATCAAAGCAGCGCCGGCTTATGCCTCGCGTCTGCCGCAGCTGTTCTCTGTGGAATGTTGGGGTGGTGCGACCTTTGATGTGGCCTATCGTTTCTTGCAGGAATGCCCATGGCAGCGCCTGCGTGATCTGCGCGTTAAAATGCCAAACCTGATGACACAGATGCTTTTGCGGGCCTCAAACGGTGTGGGCTACACGAATTATCCTGACAATGTGGTGCAGGGTTTCGTCAAACAAGCCGCTGAAACCGGCGTTGATGTCTTCCGCGTGTTTGACAGTCTGAACTGGGTTGAAAACATGCGTGTCGCAATGGATGCCGTTGTTGAAAACAACAAGGTTTGCGAAGGCACGATCTGTTACACAGGCGACATTCTGGACCCAAACCGTTCCAAATATGACCTGCAATATTACGTCAATATGGCCAAGGAACTGGAAGCCGCTGGTGCCCATGTTCTTGGCCTGAAAGACATGGCGGGTCTGCTGAAACCGGCTGCTGCACGTGTGCTGGTTAAGGCCTTGAAAGAAGAGGTCGGCCTGCCGATCCACTTCCACACTCATGACACATCCGGCATTGCGGGCGCGACCATTTTGGCCGCGGCCGATGCGGGTGTTGATGCTGTGGATGCGGCGATGGATGCGTTTTCTGGCGGCACGTCTCAGCCGTGTTTGGGTTCCATCGTCGAAGGCCTGCGTCACACGGATCGCGACACGGGCATCGACATTGAGGTTGTGCGCGAAATCTCGACATATTGGGAACATGTGCGCGCGCAATATGTGGCGTTTGAAAGCGGCCTTGCCGCCCCTGCCTCTGAGGTTTACCTACACGAAATGCCCGGTGGCCAGTTCACCAACCTGAAGGCGCAGGCGCGCAGCCTTGGCCTGGAAGAGCGCTGGCCCGAGGTCGCAAACACCTATGCGGATGTGAACCAGATGTTCGGTGATATCGTGAAGGTGACGCCATCCTCCAAAGTAGTCGGCGATATGGCCTTGATGATGGTCAGCCAGAACTTGACCCGTGATGAAGTGGAAAGCGCCGACACGGATGTGGCCTTCCCTGACAGCGTCGTCGATATGATGCGCGGTAACCTTGGGCAGCCTCCAGGCGGGTTCCCAGAAGGCATCGTAAACAAAGTTCTGAAGGGTGAAGCAGCTTCAACAGCCCGTCCGGGCGCGGATATGGAACCGGTCGATCTGGAAGCCACCCGTCTTGAGCTTTGCGGCACGCTTGAGGGTTACAAATGTGACGGTGAGGATCTGATGGGGTATCTGATGTACCCGAAAGTCTTCCTTGATTACATGGGCCGTCACCGCACCTATGGCCCTGTCCGCACCCTGCCCACCCGCACCTTCTTCTATGGGATGGAACCCGGCGAGCAAATCTCAGCCGAGATTGATCCTGGGAAAGTTCTAGAGATCCTGCTACAGGCTGTGGGTGAGACCGATGAGAACGGCGAAGTGAAAGTGTTCTTTGAACTCAACGGTCAACCCCGCGTGATCCGTGTGCCAAACCGTATGGTGAAAGCAACCGCCGTGAGCCGTCCAAAAGCCGAAGAAGGCAACGCCAACCATATCGGTGCGCCAATGCCGGGTGTTGTGGCCTCTGTGGCCGTTGCGCAGGGGCAAGAGGTCAAAGAGGGTGACCTTCTGCTGACGATTGAAGCCATGAAAATGGAAACCGGCATTCACGCGGAACGCGACGCGGTTGTGAAGGCCCTGCATGTCGCTGCTGGTGGGCAGATTGATGCGAAAGATTTACTGGTAGAACTGGAGTAATCCGCAGTTCTTCTTCGTGGGGTAAACCCCACACTCATCACTGCGCGCGGGGGCCACAGGCCTCCGCGTTTGCATTCGAAAGGGTAGCGGCGGCGGCCTGACGTAGAATTTACGGCGCATAACCTGATACACAGTTTATAAAGCATCGGCCAATGTCGGGGCACATGCGATTTTCTGACCTCGAATGCGCGGCCTGCCCCAACAGGCAGACCTGAACTTTATAGATTAACCCAGCGCTTGCATGGGCAGCCACAGTACAATGACGGGGAAGGCCACCAACAGTGCGATGGTGATCGCATCTGCAATGAAAAACGGCGTCACACCTTTGAACACATCTTGAACGGACAGATCATCACGCACGCCGGCTACGACAAAGCAGTTCAGACCAATTGGCGGGGTAATCAGGCAGAACTCAGCCATTTTCACAACCAAAATCCCAAACCAGATTGCACACATCGGCCCGGACATGCCAAAGGTACTGTCTGCTGCGGATACAAATTCACCACCATTCAGCGCCATAACCGCAGGGTAAACCACAGGTAAGGTCAACAACAGCATGCCTATGGCATCCATAAACATGCCCAACACGGCATAGGCTAAAAGGATGAAAACCAATGTCAGCATTGGCGATTGTTCTAAGCCGGTGATCCAATCAGAAAACGCACCTGGAAGGTCCGCAAACCCAAGGAAACGCACATAGATCAACACCCCCCAGATGATGGTGAAAATCATCACAGACAGCTTTGCCGTTTCCAACAATGCGTCTTTCAGCTGTGGCCAGCGCATCCCGCGCCACAAAGCGATGCAAAATACCACAAATGCCCCAATCGCGCCGCCTTCTGTTGGCGTGCCCCAAGCATCGCCTCCGAAAGGGTTGTAAACGAATAGGATAATCGTTGCGACCACGAACAGAATGGGCAAAGCCGCTGGCAGACATTCAAAGCGTTCACGCCATGTAAACCCTTTTACAGGGGGGCCGAAATCCTTGATCACCATCGCCATGCCAATGATCAACAGGCCATATACGATCGCTGAAAAGATACCCGGCAAAAAGCCAGCCAAGAGCAATTTTCCAACGTCCTGTTCAACGATAATCGCGTAGATCACAAGGATCGCAGAGGGGGGGATCAAACTGGCCAAAGTCCCACCTGCGGCAACGACACCCGCTGCGAAACGTTTATCATAGCCAATTTTTAGCATTTCAGGGATGGCAATGCGGGCGAATACTGCGGCTGTCGCGACCGATGCCCCGGATACCGCCGCAAACCCTGCCGTTGCAAAGACGGTAGAGACAGCCAAGCCGCCAGGAACCCAAGCAATCCAACGTTTTGCCGCTTCAAATAAGGCCTGCGTCAACCCGGCGTAATAGGCGAGATAACCGATCAAAATAAAGGTCGGGATCAGAGAGAGAGCCTGTGTCGTCACTTTCGAATGAGGCACCTGACCTGCAGTTTTGGTAGCTACAGTCAATGCCCAGCCAAAATCATCAATGCCATAGTTTTTCTTCGCCCAGAAGATCCAAATCAAACCAATCATCCCAGCGAGGCCCGCAGCAAAGGCAACGCGCATTCCTAGGACGACCATCAGAAGCATTATACCTGAAACGATCAGGCCAATTGTAATAGGTTCCATATTTTATTCCCCGCCCAGGCTGCTGACGTGTTGCGCTTCTTCTTGTGCTTGCTCAGCCGCGCTTTGGATCATCGGCACCGCAACCGGTGACGGGTCATTCTTTACAAAGGCCCGGGTGTAACTGCATAGCTGTAAAACCAAACGCGCGCATAAAACCGAAAATGCCACAGGTGCCATCAATTTCGCAGGCCAAAGTGGGATGCCAATATCAATAGAACTGTCACGGCTCCACATTGGGGCGGCAAAATCAAAAGCACGGTCAAAATGCGCCCAGCTGCCCCAGACCAACAGGATCATCAGAATCAACATGGCAAAAACTGTGATCATCTCTGCCAACCAAAGCGCCCGGCCTTTCAGGGCTCCAATGACGATATCCATGCGAATATGGCCGCCATTGCGTTGTGTATAGCTGACACCCATGAACGCAATGAGGGGCAAGACCTGTTCAATCCAATCAACATAGCCAGGCAAAGGCTGGTTGATCGTGGACCTTCCAGTCACCGAAACCACAGCAAATATCATCAGTGAAAACACGGCAAAACCGCTGACCAGCGCCAAAACAGTTTCTAGTTTCAATAACTTCAGATCAAGGCGACTGATAAGAGTGTCATCCTCGCGCACCGCACTGCTGCCAGCCATAGTGCCCCCCTTTAAAAAGAAAGCCCCCCAGAATGAACCGGGGGGCATATTTTAGAGTTTAGCGTTGAGCGGCAAGTGTGATTTGTACAAGGTCGTAAAGTTCTTGTGCAGGAATGCCCTGGGCTGACATATCGTTGATCCATTGTTCACGGATCGGGTCAGCAGCAATCGCGCGGAACTGTGCAAGTTCATCGTCCGACAATGTTACGCGTTCAACGCCCTTTTCTTCAAGAATACCGTCCCAACGGGTCAAAAGCTCGCCATAGTTTTCAAGGTAGTGCGCGATAGCTTCGTCCACGGAACTGTCCAGCGCTTCACGTTCGCTGTCAGACAGCGCATCGTAAGCGTCAGTATTCACAACCACCGGGCAGTTCACGGTGCCGGGATTGAGGTTTTCTGTCCACCAGTCCGCAATATCAATGGTACGGAAAGCCAAATGGGCGTGCTGTGCAAAGGCAACGGTATCAACCACGCCGCTTTCCATCGCGTTATACGCCTCAGTTGCGGTCACAGAAGTCGGCACGCCGCCCACTGCCTCAAACGCTTTACCGATGCCGCCGGTAGCACGCACACGCATACCATCAAATTCGCCCAACTCGTCACGCGCATCGCCTGTGCCAACGATGTTATATTGCGGCATGGGCGACGTCATCAAAAGCTTAGCATTCCAACGCGCAAGATCTGCCTGCACCGCCGGATGTCCATAGACCGCATGGGACACAGCAACTTCTTCAGCCAGCGTATTCACGCCCAAGAAAGGCAGTTCCAACACGGTGATGGTTGGGTTCTTATCACGATGATATCCAGCACAAAATTGCGCCATTTCGAAAGCACCAATAGAAATACCATCAAGATTTTCACGGTTCTTCGAAAGCCCGCCATAGCTGATGTTCATCGTGAACTCGCCGTTGGTTTTCTCAGAAACAAGCTCTGCCAGACGTTCCACATGTTCAGTGAAAGCGCGACGCTTTCCCCAAACAGACACGTTCCATTCCGTTGCAGCAGCCTCGGAAGCGAATGCCACAGCCAGCGCAGCTACAGCAGTTTTGCTAAGAATAGTCTTCATAATATTCTCCCTGAATATGGTGACGTGTTTTATTGTCACTCGTTTTCGCAGACACCCTAGCCCCAGGAAATGCCTTTGGCTATGGAGAATATTTGGAGCTTGTAACCATCCGCCAAGCACGGAAGTCGTCAGATATGACTTGCATTGCTGTGATCGCTTAGAACGTCCGCGTTTTTGACCTTCGCCTCTGTTTTCAGACAGTCGGGTGCCTTCCCCCTGTCCATAAAAGAAACACCAAATGGGACAGCATCGACGGAAGTATACGGACGACTATAAGGCGGCAGCGGTTGAGCGGATTTATGATATCTGGCGCGACGCAGAGCAGCGTAGTGAAAGAGCTTAGGATTGATCGGCCCCCAATGATAATAGAGGTGAATCACGGCCAAGCCTAAGCTGCAAGATAATAATGGGTCCTGAGCCTAGCTCTTCCTGCGTACAAAACACGTTTTTTAATTCCCGCCAAGCAACCCGCGCAGGGCGTCTTTTGCTTCATTTTCAAGGCCACGGCGGATGGTGTCACCAACGCTTTCACCTTCTTGCTGCGTCACGCCCAGTTCTTCTTCCAGCTTCTCAGCAGCCCGCGCTTCCAGTTCTGCGCGTTCCTGTTCAAGGCGGGCTTCTGCTGCGGCACGCTCTTCTTCCAGACGAGCCTCAAGCGCAGCTTTTTCTTCAGCCAGGTTCTGGTCAATCAAAGCCTGCAGATCGGGACGGAACTTTGGATCAGACCAGGTCCCTTCAATGATCACAGGCACTGTGATCCCCTGACTTTCGTCACCGGACAAAAACGCCGCTGGGGTCACCCGGTAATCAATTGTCTGCGCACCAATGCCGATTGTTCCAGCCCCATCCGCACGAATGCGGCTTGCTACAAATGCCAGATCGTCATTGCGCAGAACGCCACCATTGATGGTGAAGCTTGCCCCGGCAGAGTCAAAGATCGTCTTCTGGCCTTCGCCTTCAAACGACAGATCCAAATTGCGCAACATGCCCGCAAGATCCAGACCACGCAGTTCACCTTGACCAATGGCAAAACGTCCCTCTCCGGACAGGCTGTTCATAATGTCATGCATATTGTTGCCAACACCCAGAAACCGCATGCTGAAATCTGCATTCCCGATCAGGCGTTCATATCCGGCGAGATCTGACAAAGCGGGCTGCAGCGCCATCTGGGCAAAATTCAGGTTGCCACCAATGGACAGCCCACTGCGGTTGTTCATCACAAAATTGCCGGACACTGAACCCTGATAGGCTGCAATCTGATCGATTGTGAATTCAATCCGGGAATTGTCCAGCGTTGCCGATGTGCGAGTTGCCCCCAGTTTCAGCGTGCCCAGATCGATACTGTCCGCCGAGAAGCTTACCCGTGCGTTGGCCAGCGACAGGAAAGACGCATCAATCACGTCACGCGGCCAGCCACTGCCACCCGATGCACCATTGGCAGGGGTTCCACCTTCTTTGGAAGATGCTGCAAGGCTAGAAAAATCAAGAGCCCCCGCAGTCAGGCGGGCCTGCAGATCCGGGCGACTGCCCGCAAGTGCCACATCAACATCACCCCGCAGTACATTTTGATCTAGGGTCAGGGTTGCACCGCGCAGGTGTACAGATTGTTCAGGCGTCAGGGTGAAGTTACCATTCACTGCAATCGCCTGACCAAAGCCACGCGGAACAGACACAGGTGACTGACCCGCCGTTTTATAGACAGACGCCATGTCATCCAGATCCGCGTTCAGCGTGCCTTCCAATGCGAGGGGCATCCAACCCCCGCGCCCGTTAAACCCCGCAGTGGATCCACCAATCGACAGATCAGCCGCCAGACCGGATACAGCGCCATTCAAAAATGGCCCAAATTCAGAAATAGTCGCATCCAGAACCTGGTTCACACCATTCATGGACATTTCAAGGTGTACTGTGCCTTCGCCTTCAAACGCAGGCAGTTTCAGTTCCATATTCACGTTGCTCAGGGCAACATCTGTGCCGCTCTGATGGTCTAGCCAACGCACGGCCCCATCAGACACGATCCCTTTTCCAACGGTGAACGCCGGGATCGCACCACTGCTGCCACCCGAAGATGAAGACGCCGTTTCAGATGTAGTAACGCCTTCGAACGCCCAGTTCGGTGTCCCGTCGGACCGCACCTCTAGCAGAACTTCCGGTGCTATCGCTTCGATCCGGCGGATATCGATATTCCCGCTAAGAAGCGACAGGGCATTCACCCCCACCAGCAATTCATCCGCCGCAAGCATCGGTCCATTGTCAGACCAAGGGGCGTTTGCGATCTCTACCCGTCCGGTGCGCACACCCAGAACCGGCCAGATCGTTGTGCTGACATCTGATGAAATCTCAATCGGGCGGCCAGTGGCGGCCTCAAATTGTTCTTTTGCGATTTGCGCGATCTTCTCGCCAGGGATCATCAAAAGCCCCACCACAGCGATGACAACAACCACAACCAAAAACATGAAAAACCGGATGATCCAGCGCATAAGCCCGCCCCTTACTTTACTATTTATCTGAATCTATGCATCACAGGCGGCAGGGACAAGAGGCGGATCAGCACCAGGCAATCCGCCGCCCGTTATGTTAAACGGCGATCCGGGGACGGCCTGACGCCTCAACCGTGATTTCTGCCTCGATGAACACGTCATTGCCTTCGATTTCCGCGGTGCGGATATCACGCATTGCATTCACTCGGATACCTTCGGCGCCAGACGTTTCAGCCGCCTGTTGCGCTGTACCGCGCAGGGTGTCTTCCAGATGCGACAATGCCTTATCCACATCTGCGAAATCCTGTGGCGCCCCCCCAAGATGTACGCGGAAACAGCCGCTTGATGGGCAAGTTACCGTACCGCTGTGACGGATCGTAACCCGCCCCACCACAGCCCCAATCGCATTGGCCACACCGGCATGTTCTGGGACTTCCATTTCACACCCAAGAAGCTTGCCCACTTGCGGATAGTACGTTTGCGCCGAGGCCCCAAGGCCCACCACCGGCAAGTTCAGACCCGTCTCCACACGTACAAGCCCACGATGCCCGGCCAGTCCTTTTTGCATCAACGTATGGCGGGCAAGTTCCGCCGGTGCCTGCTCGAATCTGTCGCCTTCTTCTGCAAACGCCGCTTCGAGAAGCGCAATCCCCGTCTGGTGCGTCAGCTGATCCACGATCATCTGCGCCAGATCTGTTGCACTGCCTGCCAGAACTTGACCGCCCCCAGCTACCTGCTTGCGGAACAGATCCAGGGCCATTTCTGCGGCCACCTGATCCCAGGCCGTATTCAGCCCCAGAACATGGCTGGCATCTGACGGCGTTACGCCGGACACCTGCACCAGACCACGCCCAACCAGACGTGCAAGAACAGAATGTTCAATCCGGTTTTTCAGCGTCAGATCCAGCGGTTTTACACCTTCTCCGATACGATCCAATAGGGCTGTTTCCCGCGCAGCAAGCCCGGATCGAGCAGGCCCATCAACAGCTTTCAGGAACCGGCCATGCAGCACATCTGACACATCAGAACGCAGTTGCCGAACCAAGGTTTCATGTACGATTTTGGGCGCTTCCGTTGCAATCAGAGACACCGGAACGATACGTTTGGGACCAAGTTCCAACCCACTTTGCAAACCACGGGTTACAAAATGTACTTCGCTGTCACCACCAAGGCCGGTCGTGCGCATGGCTACAGCTTCGACCATCGTGCGAAACGGCCCCACCTGCGCACCGTTCGGGTCAATCGCCGGCCGCCCGTCACGTAACAACGCCACATCCGTCGTCGTGCCCCCGATGTCACTGACCAACGCATCTGTTTGCCCGGTCATCCAGCGCGCACCAACGATACTTGCAGCAGGACCCGAGAGGATGGTCTCGATTGGACGTTCCAGTGCCATTTCCGCAGAAATCAACGCACCGTCACCACGCACAACCATCAAAGGTGCATGCACGCCCAGCTCTCCCAAACGGGTCTGAGCACGCGTGATCAAGCGATTGATAATCCCCACAAGGCGTGCGTTCAAAACAGCAGTAATCGCCCGCTTTGGGCCATTCAGTTTTGCACTTAAATGATGTGATGCGCTGATCGCTTTGCCCGTCACTTCTCGAATAATCTCAGACACACGCTGTTCATGTTCTGGATTGCGTGTCGCGAATTGTGCAGCAACAGCAAACCCCGACACATCTTTACCTATGCCTGCAAGCCAGCTGCGCAACCCTGTCTCATCCAGAGGCTTTGCCTGCCCGCCAGTATGATCGTGACCGCCCTCAAGAAACAACACAGGATCCCCGGCCATAGCATCGGACAAACCGTGACGTTCCAAATCCTTCGCACCAAACCCTACAAGCACCAGGGCAACACGTTCCCCCTGCCCTTCGATCAGCGCATTCGTCGCAAGCGTTGTAGACAGGGACGCAAGGGTAATTTCAGACCGCGCGACATCCGCTGTGTCTAAAACCTCTGCCACCGCAAGACCAATGCCCTCCGCAAGATCATGACGTGTTGTCAAAGATTTAGCCGAGGCCACCACAGTCTTTTCATCCCGCACCAAAACCGCATCAGTATAAGTGCCGCCGGTATCCACCCCAAGAGATAAAGTCATGTCTGTCCTCCAGTGAATAGCCGTACATAAGTGTTCCAAACTGATCATTAGTGCATGATCCATCTCTGGTCCATCAGTATGATCCAGCTTTCTTGACGCTCTGATCACAGACATGATCTGGTCTCAGATCTCATACAGACAAGCTTTCGCAGACTGCCAGTCAAGAGAAGAAATTTAGTCTTGCAAGGAAACCCGGTCTTGTCTTGCTTATGTTCCCATCACTCAACTGATTTAGGCGGCCTTTCGTTCGAAAACCAAGGGGATTTTGCCACTTAGCGAGGAGTACCGTCGTCTTGGATTTGACCGGCCCCCCGAAACGTCCCTTACTTTAATGCAGAGCTCGCTCCTTCAGGCAGTGCGACCCAAAGTGTCCCCGTTCGAGGTTAGATTTTCCGCATGTTGATCACACCGACGGGTTGAATGCGTCCGGCAATCTCATCTGCGATGCTGAGACTTTGTTCCCAATTGCGCTGTGCCGTCGTTCTTCTTTTTCGTATCGACCGTTACCCAACCGTCAGAATGCGGATCTTGCGACCAGTATCGTTCAGGCATGCACCATGAGCGGCCCTACAACAAAAACACAACCCGATGAGCCCGGCCAATCTGTTAAGAAAACGTCTGCATCGCTCAAAACTGTTGGGAAATTTCGGCCAAGACTACTACATTCTCACACACAACAACGTCAGAGCTTACTGCCCTTGGCTGAAATGATGAAATCATCATGTCTGTGACGGGACGCATATGTTGGAAGATACAGCGGCGCTGTAAGGCAAAAAGTCAGAGCGCAAGTCGCACAAGGAAAGCGCGAAATTTAACAGAAGAACAGAACGATACAAAAGCAAAAAAGCCGTGAAAATGTCAAGAAAAGGCTATTGCACATCGTTCAGCTACGCCCTAAAAGAACGACACCACAAGGCGTTAGGCGAGTTGGCGGAGTGGTGACGCAGCGGATTGCAAATCCGTGTACACCGGTTCGATTCCGGTACTCGCCTCCAATAAAATCAATGACTTAAACTACAACCAAAAATCGCGCACTAGAAATTGGTGGCGATTTTGGTGGCGAAAAGATTCTTTCACTTTTCTGCGTAGAAACACGGGCCGCAAACGCCGACACCGTAATTTCGCAACACACAATCATGTATTGAAATCCCATGCGGCGCAGTCGAGCCTGACTTAAAAGTCGCCACTGGATCATTCCGGCATCCGTCACGCCGCTCTATATTATGACCAGCGCAAGAGTGCTTCCGCTTGGCTCAGGACTGTATTGATTGCCGCCGGTGCAAGATCAGGCGGATAACCGAATTTCTTCAAGATGCGGCGCACAAGAACCCGTAATTTTGCTCGGGCGCTTTCCTTCAAGTGCCAATCAACGGTGACGTTCTTTTGCAGTTGTTCAACAAGCTCATGGGCGATGACACGCAGCTCATCGTTACCCATTGCTTCGACTGCGCTATCGTTGAGTGCCAGAGCGTCATAAAATGCCAGCTCCTCGGCCGTCATGCCCAGATCATCTCCGCGTTGGGCAGATGCGCTCAGCTCTTTGGCCATGTCTATCAGTTCTTGAATCATTTCCAGACTTGTAATGGCGTTTGCATGATAGCGGGCGACAGCTGCTTCTAGGCGTTCTGAGAACGCCTTAGCCTCAACCACATTTTGTTTCTGCCGAGCCTTGATTTCCCCAGCTAGCAGTTTGCGCAGCGCCTCAAGCGCAAGGTTCTTCTGCTTCATCCCCTGAATTTCGCTCAGGAATTCATCAGAAAGAACCGAAATCTCAGGGCTTTTCACACCAGCTGCGGCCAAAACATCAATGATGCTGGCATCTGCGATGGCCTCAGACATGAGCTGCGCCACCGCAAATTCTTTTTTGCGCGCACTTAACCCTGACTTTGGCGAGGCCTTGGTCAACCCTGCTTTGACGGCTTGGAAGAAACCCACCTCTTCTTTCACCTCTTGCGCATAGTCACTGGCAGAGGCCAACGCGAATGCTTTCGCAAGCTGCGAAACCAGTTCCTGAAACCGGTTCAGCTCTTGCCGCTTCGCCTTTTCTTCCTCAGTGCCGTCCGCCGCTACTTTTTGTTTTTCCAGCACCCATTCCAATGCATCTGCAAGCGCAAGCAAACGTTGCTGTGGCGCGCCCAACACGCCTGCTGAATAGTCATGCCCGGAAAAAAACTCGCGTGATTGCTCAACAAATTCCTGAAGGGCGGCAACCGCTTCTTCCTCGCTGATGCCCGTTTGGTCACGATCTGTGGCGGTATAATTTTGCAGCGCATTTTTAAGGTTCTGGCCTATGCCGATATAATCGACCACTAACCCACCGGGCTTGTCCTTGAACACGCGGTTCACACGGGCGATGGCCTGCATCAACCCATGCCCTCGCATTGGTTTGTCGATATACATGGTGTGCATCGACGGCGCGTCAAAACCTGTAAGCCACATGTCCCGCACAAGGACCAGTTTCAGCGGATCCTTAGTGTCCCGCGCACGTTTGGCCAAAAGATCACGGCGGCTTTTATTCCCAATGTGCTGCTGCCATTCCACCGGATCAGAGGCCGAGCCGGTCATGACAATTTTGACCACACCTTCCGTGTCACTTTCAGAATGCCAGTCTGGGCGCAGCGCAATGATCTGATCGTATAGATCAACACAAATCTTCCGGCTCATGCAAACGACCATGCCTTTGCCATCCATGGCCTGAACACGATTCTCAAAATGAGACACAATGTCAGCGGCTACGGTCCCCAAGCGCAAGGGGGCACCAACAAGCCGTTCAACACTGCTCCAGTTGGCTTTGGCCTTTTCCTGTTCTGACAGGCTCTCATCATCAAACAGCGCATCCACGGCGGCATCAATCTCGGGCAGCTTGTCTTGCTCCAACTCAACCCGCGCCAGCCTGCTTTCATAGTAAATCGGAACCGTCGCCTTGTCCTCAACCGCGCGGCTGATGTCATAGATATCAACATATTCGCCAAATACCGCCGGAGTATTCACATCCGCTGCCTCAATCGGAGTGCCGGTAAACCCGGCAAAGGACGCATTGGGCAAAGCTTGGCGCACATAATGGGCATAGCCATAGCGTCTCTCGCCTGTGGCCCGATTAAGCTTGGCGTCAAAGCCATACTGGCTGCGGTGGGCTTCATCAGCCAGCACAATGACATTGCACCGATCCGACAGCATCGGGAAATGCTCTTCCCCCGGTTGAGGGGAAAACTTTTGTAAGGTTGAAAAAATCACACCGCCAGATTGGCGATCTAGCTTTTCGCGTAGGTCCGCACGGTCGTCGATCTGCTCAGGCGTCTGGCGGATCAAATCCTTGCACATGGCAAAGGTTGCAAACAATTGATCATCCAGATCATTGCGGTCAGTCAATACAACGACTGTAGGATTGCCCAACACTTCTGATCGCACGAGAAGCCCTGCGAAAAATGCCATCAAGAAACTTTTACCAGAGCCTTGAGTGTGCCAGATCACACCAACCTTGCGATCACCATCTTCGCTGACGGCATCAATAGCGCTGATTAAGGCTTTGCGCGCGCCGTGGAACTGATGATAACCGCCAACAATCTTGAATGGCCCATCGCCCTTATCACCAAATACCGTGAAATCCCGGATCAATTGCAGCATGTATTCCGGCTGAAATACACCGCGCAGCAGGGTTTCCATCTCTTTCGGGCCTTCGGGTGTGAAATCATCCTGCGCGCCTGTCACCGTGCGCCATGGCATGAAACGGTCCTCTCCGGCACTGAGCGAGCCAATGCGCGCCAACAGGCCGTCAGAGGTAATCAATACCGCATTGGTGCGAAACAGAGATGGGATCTGCTGTTTGTAGGTTTGCAGCTGATTGAATGCATCCGATATCGTCGCGTTTTCACTGGCGGCATTCTTCAATTCGATCACCGCAACGGGCAGACCGTTGATAAAGGCAACAACATCGGGGCGGCGATTATGCCCGCCTTCAACCACAGTGAATTGATTGGTGACGGTCAGATCATTGTTGGCTGGATTGGCAAAGTCGATCAAACGGACCTTGTCACCTTTGATCGATCCATCCGCGCGGCGATATTCAACATCAATGCCATCGACCAAAAGGCGGTGTATGCGCCGATTTTCTTCGATCAAAGAAGGCGTTTCAGAAACCTGCACCTGCTTGATCGCGGTGTCCAACGCCTCTTGTGGGACATCTGGATTCAGCCACTTTGCCGCATCCGCCAAAATATCACGCAACACAACTTCACCAAAAGATCCACGCGCCTTTTCTTTGCCATCCGGTGCAATCAGCTGCGGATCGGCATAGCGCCATCCCAGATCCTGAAGGATGTCCAGCGCGGCAAGTTCCACAAGATCCTCGGTAAAACTCATATCAAATCCCTACCATTGCGCACGCTGGCCGAACTTGACATTTGCCGCGACATGACACATTTTGAGGACAGCTCATCTGCCATGCGTAGAAGGAGTATTCGAGGCCGCTCCGGGAAACCGGCGCGGCTTCAGCCATTTTGGAGGGTTCCATTTGCAGTATCTCTTTCTCTTCTGAGCTTACGAATACGATGGTCGTGCTCAGTGCAATATGCTGTTTTCAATAAAAAATTCTGTGATCGAGCGGATAGAACAACCAAATATTCTTCTCGCAACCACAGCAAGGTGTTCGTTTCACGCTTCCGCTGGTTTTCCCAGACGTCTATTTCGGCGCAACTGTCCGCATTTTCGATAATCCACCGAATCCACGTTAGGCGTTCACACCGCCGTAAGTCCGGCAACCGGTCATCCTCGACACGCCCTTCAGAAATCAGATGCCAAAAACCTGCCCATTTGCGCTCATGCTCGGGGTTACGGCGGGCAGTGACCTTTGCCCCACGAAAGCGCAGATCATGTTGCAGGATGTCACTCTGGAAAACATCGTAGAGGCCGTCCTCATAACGAGGCCAGTCTCCATTAAAGTTATTGAACGAAATCAGATCAGGTAGAGCCATTTGCCCCGCCATTTGCTTCCCACCGGAACAGGTTAAACTTAGTCGCCCCAAAAGAGGACGAGCGGGTCAGAATATTGTCCCCGAGACGCAGCTTTAAATCCTCAATCAACTGCAGCTTCGCATCACTGCCCTGCAATCCGCGACTCTGATAAGCAACTGCACCGATCAGCAAATCGGCCAATTGCAAAACAGGGCTTTCATGCGAGCGGATCTGTTGAACGCGATGAATGGTCTGATGATCAAAGTCGTGAATGCTATTGCACAGCACCTCATGCATATGCCGCACCTTATCACTGCCGCGTGTATCCTTGATGTCCAAGTAGACGTTATAGGAGTGCGGGGCTGAAAACACATAGCGCAGCATAAGATAATACATCTTATAGTACCAGTCATCATGGGTCTGATCGTATTCATCATGGTTCAGGATGGACTTGTCAGGAACAAGAATGCCGCGAAACCGCAGGGATGTGTCATTCAGGAAAAATGCAATCAACTCCCGATAAAATGGCAGCGCGCCCTTTGACACCTTGGTCCATTTGATCTCGAACCCCGGCGCGACATTATGCCGGTCTTTGATGCCGCGAACAGCGTTTGAGATGCGCCGGATTTCAGACGCATCACAATAGACGCCTCCCAGCACCATCGCCCGTGCGCGATCATTTTCCAGATGGCAGCTTTCGTCGCAATAGATGTTGATCAAACGGGCCGTCAAATCAGGCTCCTTTCCACAATGGACGCAATATGTTTCTGAACCTGCATCTCTAGAAAATCTCCCCCAACTTTTTGACAGCGCGCCGGATCTCAATGTCCGTAAAGTGATTTTTCTCCAGCTTCGGCTTCCACTTAGGATCAGAGGCAATATCAGATTTGATATTCGCGACCGTCACTTCCAGCCCCTTCCGCTCCAACTCCTGCTTGGCAACATCAACGGTGGCAACACATTCCATCCATTCCATTGATTCACCTTTGAAATGCCGCGCCAGCCAGTCAACCGCATCGCCCAAATCGTATTTCGCAATCAACGGCTCAACTTCAGAATACTTACTCGCGGGTTGGTTCCCCGGAATACGGCTCCCCTGTGCGTTGATCTTTTTTGTTTCACGGATCCAGCTACGCTCACGTGCAGAACCTCTGATCTCATGGTTAAACGCCCGATCATATGGGCCTGCGGCCTCCCTTTGGAACCCGGATAGCGAGAGCGCCTGTTTGCGCTTCAAGAGGTAAACCCCTTTCATCACGCGCACATTGCCGACCAACAGATTATCCTTTTGCAGCGCCTTCACCGTAGCCGCGACAATCACGGCGTCACGCTCTTCTTTCTGTTCAGGTGAGAGGAATTGATTGCCCAGCAGGTCGGTCGCAAAATCCGGGGTGGGTTTGGCCACTTCAGAAAGCTGCACCACCTTCGCGTCTTTCAGGCGGATTTCCCCGGACATGAGTTTGGGCAGGAGGAGGTCGCGCATTTCGGCGAGGGTTTGGTTTTCTTGTCCGTTTGCTTTGATCTTCGCGAACAGTGGGGCGATGATCTCCTCAAATGCCGTGTAGCAAGGTTCACCAGCTCCGGCGAAGCTGAGGCTGGAGAAGGTGTTTCGGGTGATCGTCGAGAACACAGAACCATGCGCCATCGCTTTCAAGCGTTCGACAAGCTGCCCTGTTGCAAGGAAGATAAAGCGCTCTCCGACAGGTTTCTTAGGTCTCAGCGCGTAACATGACTGATTGAAAGTCATATCTCCTGGAGCCATCCCAATCTTGCCGACAGTGCCGCGCGCTGAGATGATTGTGGTTCCCTCGGGGACCATGCGAGCGGAACTATTCTCAAGACCGGCTGTCGTAATGCTCTTCTCCGTCGAATGCACATATACCGCGCCTTGCGTTGGAGCGTCGACGACGGAGAACCAAGGTATATCTCCGCCCCAGTATTCGGCGACCTTGGTTTTGGGCGTGCCTCCCCCGACGATCTCCACCAAAGCTTCGAATGGTTGCTCGTCCCATCCCTCAGGCAAACCATCATCGCCCAGTTTCGTGGGAAACAGCGGTGCGAGGGTGGCGGCTTTTTCGGGGGGGAAGGCTTGGCCCATGATGGTGGCAGGGTCGGTTGCGCCTTCCATTTGGCGGCGGGTGGGGCCGAAATCGACGAACCAATCCCGAAACAGCGCCCGCGCCATCTCTTCCAACGTCTCATTCATCCGCCGGTTCAGCTCGATTTTATCGTCGAGGGCGCTCAGCAAACTGCTGATTTGGTCTCTTATGGTAGCCTGCTGAGGAACCTTTACTGGGAATTTCCGCAACTCCCCAAGTGGAACATATTTTTGCGTTGTCCCTCTACACCTTGCATTCAACTCGGCTTTTGCTTCGGGCGATTGCAAATAATAGTAAAGCCAGCGACCCAATTCCTCACTCTTCGATTTAAAGAGCCCCATGTTTTTAATGGCATATTCTGGGTCACCTTTTTCAAGGTATACTTCACCAACGGTGCCAATCATCGAAATCAAAACGTCCCATTGATCGACCTTGCTTCTACGGTTCACTTCTTCAAAATCGCTTTCAGAAATCAAATAAGCATTAGCCAAGTCTAATCGGCAGCCGTTCAGATGTTTTGACGTAATCAACTTTCGCCCAGCTTTGCTTTCCTTGGGGCTAGCGTGTGTACCGTCTCTAACTGACGAACAAAACTCGGATGCTTCGACTTCAAGCCATTCAATCATTTTGGGTCACCCGCCCCAAAGCTTCCATAACAACTTGTTGCAGCTTTGATGTGTGGGTGAACTCTGCCTTTAGCTTTGCTTGTAACGTTGCAAACTTCTCTTCAAACGGTTCGCCATCATCAAAAGCGTCAGCTGCCCCTACATACCGCCCCGGCGTCAGCACGTGGTCGAACTTGCGGATGGTCTCCAGCCCCTCAGACCTACAGAACCCCGCCTCGTCGGCGTAGGCCTCCCAGCCTTTTGCCTCCAATGTCTCGGGCTTCGCGCGCCAGCGGCGGTAGGTACCTGAGATCTGCTCGATGTCCTCATCCGAGAACTCGCGCCGCACCCGGTCCACCATATGACCCATGTTGCGGGCATCGAGGAACAGCACCTCTCCGCGTCTGTCTCGCAGCCCGTTGGCGGATTTGTCCCGGCTCAAAATCCACAGGCAGACGGGAATTTGCGTAGAATAAAACAGCTGTCCCGGCAGGGCGACCATGCAATCAACGCGGTCTTGTTCGATCAGTTGTTTTCTGATCTCGCCCTCGCCGCTGGTTTGCGACGACATCGACCCATTGGCCAGCACCACCCCCGCGTGACCGCGTGGGGCAAGGTGGTGGATGATGTGCTGGATCCACGCAAAGTTGGCGTTGCCTTTGGGCGGCGTGCCGTATTGCCAGCGAACATCTTCCGTCATGCGATCCCCGCCCCAATCCGAGATATTGAACGGTGGGTTAGCAAGGATGTAATCGGCCTTGAGGTTCGGGTGGCTGTCTTTGTGAAAGCTGCCCGCGCTGTCCCAGCCAATGTCGGCATCAATGCCATGTACGGCAAGGTTCATTTTGGCCAAACGCCATGTGGTGTGGTTGATTTCCTGTCCATAAACGGCAATGTCATCCGGGCGTCCGCCGTGTTCTTCAATGAATTTCTCGGACTGAATGAACATACCGCCCGACCCACAGCATGGGTCATATACGCGGCCCTGATAGGGTTCGAGCATTTCAACAAGGGTCCGGACCACGGAACGCGGTGTGAAAAATTCACCGCCTCGCTTGCCCTCAGCGCTGGCGAAACCAGAGATGAAATATTCATAGACACGCCCCAAAAGATCACGCGCGCGATCATTGCTATCGTGCAGTTTGATGTTGGAAAACAGATCGACCAGCTCGCCCAACATGGTTTTATCCAGCGTCGGGCGCGCATAAGTCTTTGGCAGAACCCCTTTCAAGGTCTCATTGGTCGGAACGGCCTCAATGGCCTCCATCGCGTCGTCAATGATTTTACCGATGTTCTCAGAGCGAGCATTTTGCTGGATATGGGACCAACGGGGCGTTGTTGCATAGATGCGTTTGGTTCAGTAAGCAGGCGGCTTTGTAATCGATTGGATAGCGCTGATGCCGCATAAATTCAACGACGCGCGTCGGCACAAGTTCGAGAAGAAGCGGTACCGGGTTTCGAACTGGTCCGAATACAATGAGAGCCTGCGTCAGCGCGGTGATGTCACAGTTTGGTTGAGCCCCGAGGTAGAAGCCGCATGGCGCGCAGATCGCCGCAAGTCGCGGGGTGGCCAGCCGGTATACTCCGATCTGGCGATCACTGTTTGTCTGACGCTTGGCATGGTTTACAAGCAGCCCCTGCGCCAAACAGAAGGCTTTGTCCGCAGCCTCATCAAGATCATGGGACTGGATCTGGCTGTGCCCGATTACTCGACCTTTTCCCGCCGTGGAGCTGGGTTGGTTTTGCCGATGGACCCGCGGGCGCAGACGAATGGCCCGATCCATTTGGTGATAGACA
>NZ_JBMYXF010000026.1:0-42298 GCF_049608145.1 Halocynthiibacter sp. | reverse complement strand
GGTTTTCCGGTTTTCCGGTTTTCCGGTTTTCCGGTTTTCCGGTTTTCCGGTGAAATTGTTGTCGGATCAGCGCAATGGCAAGCCCAAAAATATATTTTTCTGCGACCTGAAAACCGCACTTCCCACAACCAATACCGTCCGGGACCTCAGTATCCTTTACGCAAGACACCCGGGTCGTTATTGAACAGAAAACAACCAGCGGAGCAGACATGCGTATTCTCATCACCAATGACGACGGCATTCACGCGCCCGGCCTGAAAACCCTTCTGAAAATCGCAACAGAGCTTGCCGGACCAACTGGCGAAGTCTGGACCGTCGCACCTGCTTTTGAACAGTCCGGTGTAGGTCATTGCATCAGCTTCACCCACCCTTTCATGGTTGCACAACATGGCCCGCGCAGTTTTGCCGCTGAGGGCAGCCCTGCCGATTGTGTCTTGACCGCCTTGCATGATGTGATGCCAGATCGACCAGATCTCATATTGTCCGGCGTAAACCGTGGCAACAACTCAGGTGAAAACACCCTTTATTCCGGAACAATTGGTGCCGCCATGGAAGCCGCGCTTCAGGGGATCCCCGCCATCGCCATGTCTCAATATTTCGGTGAAGACAACCGCGACCTGGATGATCCCTTTGAATGCGCTGCAACACATGGGATTGACGTCATCCGTAAGATCTTGGATGCGCCTCAGACCTCAGAAACAGCGGATTATCGCCTGTTCTGGAATGTAAATTTCCCACCTGTCGCGGCAAACGCCCATAAAGGCATTCGTCTCTCCGCACAGGGTTTCCGTCGCGATGTCGATTTTAGTGTAGAACCTCATATGTCACCATCCGGGCGTCGTTTCCTCTGGATCAAAGGCGGGCCACAACAGACACCAACCCTGCCCGGCACAGATGTTGCTGAAAATCTTGCGGGCTACACCTCGGTAACCCCGATGAGGGCGGATCTGACGGATCATCAAACGCTTACCGCCCTTAAGCAAAGTTTTGACACATGACATCAAATCCGGGTCAGGACATCGCTGAACGTAAAATGCAGTTTTTGTTTCATCTGCGTTCAAAAGGCGTGACCGATAACCGGGTTCTGACAGCCATGGAACAGATCGATCGTGGTCCATTTATTCAGGGTTTTTTTGCCGATCGCGCCTATGAAGACACGCCTTTGCCCATTCCCTGCGGTCAGACGATCAGCCAACCTTCTGTTGTTGCTCTGATGACGCAAGCGTTGAATGTACAACCGCGCGATAAGGTTCTCGAGGTGGGCACGGGATCCGGGTATCAGGCCGCAATTCTTAGCCAGCTGGGGCGCCGGATCTACACAGTTGAACGACACCGCGAACTGATACGTGCGGCACGCAAAATCTTCGAACAACAGGATCTTAGCAACATCACCGCGATCACCGGTGACGGCAGTTTCGGCCTGCCTGAACAGGCGCCATTTGACAAGATCATCGTAACCGCAGCTGCAGAAGATCCCCCGGGACCACTTCTTTCGCAATTGCGGGTTGGCGGCATTATGGTTGTACCTGTCGGGCAATCTGACGCCGTACAAAGCCTGATTAAGGTGACGCGTACCGATGCTGGCTTTGATTATGAAGAACTGCGCCCGGTACGTTTCGTGCCGCTACTGGAAGGTCTTGGCAAAGACGAGTATACTTAGGGCAAATCAACATCCCGAAGGCGCGGAAATCACACCACACAGAGGGTGGGCCGTCCCGGAACGAGGAAGAGCAATGACACATGTAACCATATTCAAATCCCCCCGGACGCGACTTCTGGCAATGGTGGCCGTGACCGCGCTGACAGCCGGCTGTTTTGACAATGTCGATCTGGATCTGCGCAACAATTTTGGCAATGGCATTGATACCTCCTCTGCGGTGCGCACGTCTACGTCCCCACGCCCGCGGCCTGACAGTCGTGGTGTTATTTCATATCCGAATTACCAGGTTGCTGTCGCCCGTCGCGGGGACAGCGTAACGGACGTCGCAAATCGCCTTGGCATCAGCCCGCAATCACTGGCGGAGTACAATGGCACATCTCCGGACAGCAATTTGCGTAACGGTGAAATCCTGGCCTTGCCCGGCCGCGTGGCAGAGCCAACTGCGGCAACGGGCGCGGTGACGTCCGGGCCCGTTCAGACACCACGTGTGATTGACGTGGAAACCCTGGCTTCTGGCGCGATTGACCGTGCCCCCGCACGCAATTCTGGCACTGCATCCGGGACAATTACTGCACAGCCAGATGGCCCGACAGGCACAGAACCTGTTCGGCACAAAGTAGGCCGTGGCGAAACGGCCTATAGTGTTGCGCGGCTTTACAATGTTTCAGTACGCTCTCTTGCGCAATGGAACAGTCTGGGATCAGACCTAAGCGTCCGTGAGGGGCAGTATCTTTTGATTCCGACCAGCACAGCAGCAGCCCAGGCCCCTGCGGTAACACCTGTCGCAGCTCCGGCATCTGTGCAGACGACGACATCCCCAGGCCAGGGCAGCCCCACGCCAGTACCACCAAGCGCAAGCACCCCACTGCCCGCCAATGACACAGCCCCCGCCGCGACCCCAGCAGAGGCACCAGCCTCACCCGCGTTGAACGAAACCCGCAGCGACACCGGCGGCCGTCTGATTATGCCTGTAAGTGGCAACATCATTCGTCCCTTCGACGAAGGTCGGGGTGGTGGCATCGATATTGCGGCCAGCGCAAGCAGCGCCGTAGTTGCGGCAGATGCCGGCACAGTGGCCGCCATTACGGAAGACACCGAAGACGTGCCTGTGCTTGTGCTTCGCCACTCAGGCAACCTTCTGACGATCTACGCAAACGTCAGCGATATTACGGTTTCAAAAGGGGATCGGGTCACACGTGGTCAGCAGATCGCCAAAGTGCGCAGCAGCACCCCCGCGTTCATTCGGTTTGAAGTGCGTCGCGGCTTTGATCCGGTGGATCCGGTGGACTTCCTGAACTGATATCACACATGGGCAGCGACGGAACCGTTTCTGCCCATGACTTAACAAAACGGAAATTTCGAAAAACCGGTTTTCCGGAAAACCGGAATTTTAGTTGTGTTAACGAATCCAATAAGGTTTTGATAAGTTAGGGAAGTTCGGAAACCTCAACGAGGAACCTTCCTTGCACATATTAAACAATGGTAAAAACCAGGGCGTAGATCAGAAAGAAACGCCCTTACGCCCTGCAAGATCGCAAAAGAACTGCCAGGCGACACGCCCGGAACGGCTACCACGGGTTGCCTGCCATTCCACCGCTTCTGCACGCAAATCTTCATCTGAAATATCGACACCATAGGCATCACAATAGCCTCGGATCATCTGCAGATAATCGTCCTGCCCACAGGGATGAAAGCCCAGCCAAAGACCAAACCTATCGGATAAGGACACTTTCTCTTCCACAGCTTCCGATGGATTGATTGCACTTTGGCGTTCATTTTCAATCATATCACGTGGCATCAAATGGCGTCGGTTTGACGTGGCATACAGAACGACATTCTCAGGCCGCCCTTCAATACCGCCATCCAAAACAGCCTTCAGAGATTTGTAATGTTCGTCATCATGGGAAAACGATAGATCATCACAGAACAACACAAAACGATGCGGAACACCCCGCAAAAGTCCCAGAAGACGGCCAACAGATGGCAGGTCTTCACGTTGCAATTCAATAATCTTCAGGCTTTCCCCCTGTGCCAACACTTCGGCATGAATGGCCTTCACAAGAGATGACTTCCCCATGCCACGCGCGCCCCACAACAGGGCGTTATTGGCGGCAAAGCCACGGGCGAACTGCAGGGTGTTTTCCAACAATGTATCGCGTGACCGGTTGATCCCCACCAACATATCCAGCGCAACACGCGACACTTTGGTCACGGGCATCAGCGTATCAGGGTCCGCCTGCCACATGAACGCATCTGCGGCGTCAAAATCAGGCGCCGTAGCCGCGGGCGGGTTCATCCGTTCCAACGCCTCAGCGATGCGTGTCAGCACATCCGTTTTGCGGCTCATTTGTCGTCCATCTCTTCTGGATGCTGATCTAGCTCTTCGTCGAACTCATCCTCGTCCTCAACCCAAAGGCCTTCTGCACGCAGCTTCGCTTCGCGCTTCACCTCTATACGCCCCACAAGGAAGATAGAGATCTCGTACAGACCATAAACCACGGTGAACAAAATCACCTGCGTGATAACATCTGGTGGGGTCACAAGAGCGGCCAAAACCAAGATCGCAACAACTGCATATTTGCGCACGCTGCCAAGACCTTTGGCAGACACAAGCCCGGCCTTGCCCAACAATGTTAGCAAAACAGGCAGCTGGAAGCACAGGCCAAAGGCCACGATAAATTTGATTGTCAGGCTGAGATATTCTTGCGCCGAGCCTTGGAAGGCGATGCCCGCGGTTGCGTTGTCGACTTCTTCGCTCATGACGGTCCCCGCTTGCTGGAAGCCTAGGAAGAAATCAAAGGCGAGCGGTGTGACAACGTAAAAAGCAAAGCTTGCGCCAAGGAAGAACATGAAAGGGGATGCGATCAGAAACGGAAGAAACGCGCCCTGTTCGTTTTTATACAATCCCGGGGCCACAAACCGCCACATCTGGAATGCGATATAAGGAAAGGACAGGAGCAGCCCACCCATCAGTGAGATCGAGATCGCAACAAAAAAGCCTTCCTGCAGCTTGATCAGGATCAGACCACAATCCGCCTGCCCCCGTTCAGCCATAGCCGAACACAGTGGGTGGGTCAGAAAATTAAAGATCGGGTTCCAGACGGTGAAACAAATCACCATCCCGATGATAAAGGCCACCACAGAATGAATCAGGCGCGTGCGCAATTCGGTCAGATGTTCGATAAGCGGGGCTGAGCTTGCTTCAACCTCGTCTGGCGCGCTGGTGGCCTGATCCGTCATTATTCTGTGTCTTTATTACTGGCCGCTTTTGCAGCGGGCTTTTTCGCAGCGGCTTTTTTTGCCGGAGCCTTTTTTGCAGCAGCTTTTTTAGGTGCTGCTTTCTTCGCCGGTGCTTTCTTCGCAGCGGTTTTTTTGGCTGCGGGCTTTTTCTTAGCCTCGGGCACCTGGCCTGATGCGTCTGATCCGGCTTCAGCCGCTGCTGCTGCTTCTGCTTCAGCAGCTTTACGCTCTGTCGCCTTTTCAGCCGCTTTTGCGCGAATCTTTTCGGCCGCTTCGGCCCGATCTTTGGCCAGCTTTTGCGTTTCAGGTCCAGCAGTGCCTTCGGTCAGCGAAGAAGACCAGCCTTTTGTGGCGTCTTTCACAGCATCCAGAGATGCCCCAACCGGATTGGTCGCGGCTTTCAGCGTTTTATTGACGTCCGCACCCATGTTTTTGATGTCTTTGACACCAGATTCATCGGCAGCATCTTCCATTGCCCGCTGAAATTCGCGGGCCATGCCACGCATTTTCCCGGTGAACCGGCCAAGTTGGCGGAACATACCAGGCAGATCTTTTGGACCGACGACAATAAGCGCGACGACCCCGATCACTAAAAGCTCAAGGAAACCCAGGTCAAACATGTTCAGTCAGACCGCGATCAGGCTTTGTCTTTTTCAGATTCCGGGGTCACATCGACAGCGGCTTCTGAAACTTCGTCTTCCAGTTCTTTTTTACTGTCATCGACGCCACGTTTAAACGCAGTAATGCCTTTGCCAACTTCGCCCATCAAAGACGAAATCTTGCCACGTCCAAACAGAACCAGCACAACAACAGCGATCAGCAGGATGCCCGGAAGGCCAATATTATTCAGCATTTATTCTCTCTCCCAATCCGGAAATCAGGGCAAGCACCCCTCTCCGGTTTTATTGTTCAACATATATCTAAGTAAGACGTAACGGGATTCATAGCCCAAAGCTGCAATGAATCACCTTTCACGGGTGATTTTTCGCCGCAACCGCCCGAAATTTCAGCTTAGTCAGCGAAAACATAACAGCGTGCACGGGGCACAGAAACCCACATCACCCGACCATTTTCGGGCAAAAAGACCGACGGTACAGTGGCTGACAGCTGCACGCCGCAATCAAGATCAAATTCTACGATGCTTTCGCGCCCCAGAAAACGTGCACGTCGCACGGTTGCGCGTGCAGGCACACCATCTGATGGTGTCGGTTCCGGGCCCCGCCCACCCCGATCAAAGTCAATGCGGATATGCTGCGGGCGAAAGGCGATACTGACCTGTGTGCCATCTGCATGGCCCGGGGCCAGAAACTGCCCAAAAGGCGTATCGGCAAGGGCACCGTTCACTTCTGCATGGATTACATTCAGATCAGAGAAGAACAAAGCCGCCTCAAGATCGCAGGGTGAATTATAGATGTTATAAGGTGCACCACGTTGGACGATCTTGCCGCCACGCATCAACAAAATTTCATCCGCCATACGCATCGCTTCTTCCGGTTCATGGGTCACCAGAAGAACTGCAGTGCCTTCTTCTTTCAGCATCGCAAGGGTTTCGTCACGTACAGAATCACGCAGTCGGTCATCAAGACCGGAAAAAGGTTCATCCATCAGCATCATCACCGGACGCGGTGCAAGGGCACGGGCCAGCGCCACGCGTTGTTGTTCCCCTCCAGACAGCTCATGAGGATAGCGATCAGCGTAATGGGACAGGCTGACCCGTTTCAGTAGTTCCATCACCCGGGCGCGTTTGGCAATCTTGTCGCCCTTCAGACCAAAACCGATGTTTTGTGCGACGGAAAGATGCGGGAACAGGGCGAAATCCTGAAACATCAGCCCAATGGATCGGCCTTCTGGTGGCACACGGTGAAACGTGTCGCAGATCAACTCGCCATCCAGCCAGATTTCCCCACTGCGCTGCATCTCGACCCCGGCAATCGCACGCAGGGTAGAGGATTTACCGCAGCCAGACGGACCAAGAAGACAGGTCACCTGCCCCGGCATGACCTTAAAAGACACCTCATCCACCACGGTTTTATCACCGTAATGTTGAGAGAGTTTTTTCAGTTCAAGCCTTGGCGGCATATCATGTGGTGCGGTCGCCTGGGTCACAGCGGTGCCTTTGCTGAGTGAAACGGTCAGTTTTCACGAGGTAGCAGAGCCCCTGCCCTGCGGCAAGGGGCGACTGCGTCGCAGCGCCCGGTTAACAGCAGCTGCCACCTGCTGCAGGATCCGCCGCAGCCTGTGATTTCGGCGAATCCGCCGTGACACCTATTTCGAACGCACCGTAATGTTTGCAGAATGTCCCGATGAAATCGAAGTACTGCGCAAATCGGCTTTGCCCCAACGTGCGCGCAGTATTGCCAGACACCGGCACACATTTTCCAGTTTCAAAACGAACCTCATCATCCAGAACAAAAACCTGCGGCATATGTTCCAGCCCGCCATGGTACACCACGGCCTGACCATAATCTTCAGGATTTTCATCGAGGTTGTTCAGTTTAAACAGGCGCCAAGTTTCAGATGTAAAACCAATGTTCCCCAGTTTTGCTTCGATCTGAGGATTTTCTACGGTCAAAACACGGGTATCCACCATACGAGGATCACCAAAACCAACCTTCTTAGACAAGGCGATAAAATCGTTGCGATACAGCGCACCGGACAGACATTCACCATAAAGCACCGGATCTTCCCGCAAGCTTCCGGGCACACGGCGATCAGCGTACACATCTGAGAAATACATTTCACCGCCTGGTTTTAGAATACGATAGGCTTCGGACAGCACCGCTTCTTTATCAAGCGCAAGATTGATCACGCAGTTCGACACAATCAGATCAAAGCTATTGTCTTCAAACCCCAATGCGCTAAGGTCCTCAATCGTGCCTTTGACAAAGGCCGTATTTGGTTTCGTATAGCCGAAGGTCTCGGCGTGATAATTTATATGCGCACGCGCCACATCCAATTGGGCATCGGTCATATCCACGCCGGTGACAAAGCCATCTTCGCCCACAAGGGCCGACAGCGCATAGACATCACGGCCAGAACCAGACCCCAGATCAAGAACCTTGAGCCCGTCCAGCGCTTCGGGCGCGACAAGACCGCACCCGTAGTAACGCGACAGAACTTCATCATGGATTTTGCTTAGGATCTTCTTCAGATAATCCGGCATCGCATCAGGCGTACAGCAGGCATTCGTCTGTAAATCATCTGACCCCTGAAGGGTTTCGCCGTAATATTCCTGAACGGTTTCATGCTGCATAACGGGGGCCTCTGTTGCGAAAATTCTGGCACAGACCTAAAGCCTTGCACCTGTTCGGGCAAGCCAAGTCACCTGTCCGGGCGCACACGATATATCACGTAAGTGTGAAATAAAATCCAGCCAGAACTATCCCGTTCACCTGTAACGACAGACGCTGCTCCCCCGGATAATGGGTAAACGTCGTTGCGCCCTTCTTAAACAGGTGCTTTTTCGTCAGGGTCAGTTCTTCACCAGCTTTCATCTTCACCTGCTTCAATTTAAAAACCTTCGGCGCGGTGCTGCCGTTGGCTTTCACGAAATCGACAACGTAATCAACCATCAGGGCCTCATTTGCCCCAGCTTTCAATCGGGCTTCGAAGGTGAAGCTGTCACCAATCGGCAGACTGTCGCGATCGGATTTCAAATACACTACGCTTACATCCGGATCACTGCGATACCCCAAAAACTCCAACGCCCCAGCATGCCCCTTCTTTACAAGCCCGCGTAAAGCATGACGCGTCATCCAGTCCAATTCCTTTGCGTTTTGCTGGTTCAAGCCCTGCCAGGTTTTCAAGGTATTCACTACGGTGTCCGGATCAGATTTTGAAATGTCATTCAGGTGATTGGCGACAGATCGTGTGACAAAACGGGTGGGATCGCTGTGTAGTTGATGCAGAAAAGGCAATGGCTGTTCGGCCTTCAACCCAATTTTCATACCCCAAGGCAGTTTAGGCCGGCAGCCTTCTGACACCAGTCGCCGCACATGATAATGGTCATGTGTGACCCAATCAGACATGCGTTCCAGAACCTCATCCGGCCAACGATTCAAAAACGGACGAATGGCGAATTCCATGGAAAACCGTTGCGTCAATGCCTCCAGCAGATCCAGCGACACGTTCCGGTGATTTTCCAATCCATTGTTCACCACATATTCACCCAAAGGCGCAAAAATAAACCGCCCGAAGTCATCATCTTGCAGGGTCGGATCAAGGGGCATGGGCAACGCATCCCGGATACGTTCCGCCGCCTGTAAAAAATCAGACGGCAGGAACGTCTCAAGCACCGTAGCGATGTGATCAATGCGTTGCTTTAATTCCAGTTCGGGAAAGCGCGCCAACACCTGGTCCCTGAATGTCTGTGCAGGAAACGACGGATCAACAGCCTGAAACAGTCCGGCAAGATACCCAACCGTTCCCTCATTAAATAGATCATCCTTCAGACTGTATTTCTCTGCCATATCTGCGCCTTACATCGTTGAATTCACGCCACCGCCATCAAGCAAAATATTCTGCCCGACGATGAAACCGGCGTGCTGTGAACACAGAAATGCACAGGTCGCGCCGAACTCTGCAGCTGTGCCATATCGACGGGCGGGAATCGTGGCCTCGCGTTGGGATTTTGCCTCTGCCGACGTGATTCCCTGCGCGGCTGCAACACCACCATCAAGCGAGGTCGCACGGTCTGTCGCATGTATGCCGGGCAAAAGATTGTTCATAATGACGCCTTCCGGTGCAATCTGGCGTGACGTTCCTGCAACATATCCAGTCAACCCGGTGCGCGCAGAATTTGACAGTCCCAGTGCAGCAATCGGGGCTTTGACCGATTGCGACGTAATGTTCACCACACGTCCCCAGCCGCGATCAATCATTCCCGGAACCAGCGCTTTGATCATTGCAATCGGGGCAAGCATATTGGCATCCAGCGCCTTGATGAAATCGTCTCGTTCCCAGTCACTCCAGACACCAGGAGGTGGGCCACCCGCGTTATTTACAAGGATATCCACGCCCTGCGCAGCAGCCAAAACCTTTGCTTGCCCCTCCTCTGAGGTGATATCTGCAACAACGGCAGTCACCTGCACGCCCCAGCTGTCCCGGATCTGCTGTGCGGCTTCCATAAGCGGCCCCTCAGAGCGCGCGTTCATGACAATGTTCACCCCTTCTGCTGCCAGAGCTTCGGCACAACCACGCCCCAATCCGCGGGAAGATGCGCACACCAGTGCCGATTTTCCTTTTATCCCTAAGTCCATTTTTCTTTCCTCTGCTGCTTGGGTTGTTTACCAATGCGTCATCTTCCATGAGGCATAGCATTGGGCTGGTCTGTTACGAGTTTAAACTGTGATACTAAAATATGTCATTTATCCAACATAAATTCGCCAGCTTTTTCCAGGAAATTAACCTGGGATCTATACTATCCAAAAAGGCGAGTTGTTCTGTTGTTCTTTCCAGCCTAAGATTTGGCAGGACAACCGGACATCGGATCGGGATATCTGAACAGTGATTGTAGGTTAGCGTGAACTTTATTAGTACTTCTACAAACAAAGTCTCAACGACCGGCATGCAAAGCATACCTGTCGTCACGGGAAATGATTTTCGCGTCACTGACGGCGTAAACCTTGGTGATCCCCTGCTAGAAGCCGCCGAATTGCTTCTTGATGACTACTATCAGATCACACACGGTGGTCGCCTTAAGGCTTTGGATATCGTACCTGTTGATCCTGCCACAGATGAAACCGAAGGCAGCCCGGAATATGTGATCGCCCCGACATCCCTGCTGGGAACGCCAGGAAACGCCATATATCTTGATTCTGTTGTCACCCTGATGGCACCGGATGGAAGAACCGTCGAAGCCCTCATTATGGTAGAAGTGATTGGCGAAACCGGTGAATTCGCAGGCACATATTTGCTGCCAATTACCGACATTATTCCTTCAACCCCCTATCGCCTTGTTGGCGTTGATCCCCAGTCAGCCCGCAAGTTCTTCGCTTTGGTTGCCTGTGTGTCTTTCACACGTGGCACCGCAATCACCATGGCAGACGGAACGCAGAAACCAATTGAACAGCTTCACCCCGGTGATCGCGTTTTGACACGTGACAATGGTTCACAGGAAGTGCGCTGGATTGGTGAAATTACACGTCGCGCAGAAGGCGAGTTCGCTCCAATTTTGATTCGCAAACACACACTGAACAATGAAAACGATCTTCTGGTCAGTCCGGGGCACCGCCTGTTCTTTTGGCAGCGCGTCGATGAACTAAACCTTGGTCGTTCCGAAGTTTTGATCCAGGCCCGCCATCTGGTCGATGGAGATAAAATCAGAATTTCAGAAGGCGGTTTTATTGATTACTTTCAACTTCTGTTTGACGACCATCAGATTATTTATGCGGAAGGCATAGCTACTGAAAGCCTACTGCTGGACACCCATACTAAACCCGCCCTGCCCGAAGACCTTTGCCGCAGAATTTCCGATAAACCGGAAAATCACGACCCTGCCTCCCTTCGGTCCTACGAAGATGGCATCGCGGAAATTGCCTCCAAAACTGATATTGCAGCCTGTTTGCGCCGGGCATCTTCCCCGCGCTGAGCTTGCTCTTTGAACATAGCCACCCTATAGGGATGCCATGTCTGATCTAGCACCAAACCAACCCGTCCTGCCGCCCGAAATTGCGCGCCGTCGTACCTTTGCGATCATCTCGCATCCGGATGCCGGTAAAACCACTCTGACAGAAAAATTCCTGTTGTATGGTGGCGCTATTCAGATGGCGGGCCAGGTGCGTGCCAAGGGCGAAGCCCGCCGGACGCGATCTGACTTTATGCAGATGGAAAAAGACCGTGGCATTTCGGTTTCTGCCTCCGCCATGAGCTTTGATTTCGATGGGCACCGTTTCAATCTGGTCGACACGCCCGGTCACTCCGACTTCTCAGAGGATACCTACCGCACACTGACGGCTGTAGATGCTGCCGTGATGGTAATTGACGGCGCAAAAGGTGTCGAAAGCCAAACGCAGAAACTGTTTGAAGTTTGCCGTCTGCGCGATCTCCCCATCTTGACCTTCTGTAACAAGATGGACAGGGAAAGTCGGGATACATTTGAAATTATTGATGAAATTCAGGAAAACCTTGCAATTGACGTCACCCCTGCGTCATGGCCGATTGGTGTAGGCCGTGATTTTATCGGCTGTTACGACATCCTGCGGGACCGCTTGGAACTGATGGATCGTGCGGATCGGAACAAGGTTGCCGAAAGCGTCGAAATCAACGGTTTGGATGACCCCAAGCTTGCAGAGCTTGTACCAGCTGATCTGCTGGAAAAGTTCCTAGAAGAGATCGAAATGGCGAAAGAACTGCTGCCGCCTCTTGATCAACAGGCTCTGCTTGACGGTACCCTGACCCCAATCTGGTTTGGTTCTGCAATCAACAGCTTTGGTGTTCAGGAACTGATGGCCGGTATCGCCAAATATGGCCCACAGCCACAGCCACAAAATGCGGATCCCCGCGCGGTGTCCCCGGATGAAAAAAAGGTCACCGGCTTTGTCTTCAAAGTACAGGCCAATATGGACCCGAAACACCGTGATCGCGTGGCTTTTGTGCGCATGGCCTCCGGTCATTTCAAACGCGGCATGAAACTGACCCATGTGCGTACAAAAAAGCCTATGGCGATTTCCAATCCGGTATTGTTCTTGGCCTCGGACCGAGAACTGGCGGAAGAAGCCTGGGCCGGTGATATCATTGGTATTCCCAACCACGGCCAGCTGCGTATTGGTGACACGTTGACCGAAGGTGAAATGTTACGTGCAACCGGCATTCCAAGTTTTGCGCCCGAACTGCTGCAAGGCGTACGCGCTGGTGATCCGCTGAAATCCAAACACCTGGAAAAAGCCTTGATGCAATTCGCCGAAGAAGGTGCCGCGAAAGTATTCAAACCTTCCATCGGTTCTGGCTTTATCGTTGGCGTTGTTGGGCAACTTCAGTTCGAAGTTTTGGGATCTCGCATCGAAATGGAATACGGCCTGCCTGTGCGTTTTGAACAAAGCCAATTCACATCAGCCCGCTGGGTTCATGGCGACAAAGACGCTGTTGAAAAATTTGCCGACGCCAACAAACAGCATATCGCACATGACAATGATGGTGATGTCGTCTTCCTGACCCGCATGCAATGGGACATTGACCGTGTTGTCCGCGATTATCCGGATGTGACCCTGTCGGCGACCAAGGAAATGATGACCTGAATGACTGAGACCGATAATACCACTTGGGAAGCTGGAATTATCGGCCTTCAGAACGAATGGCGCGTGCGCGAAGCTCCTTTCACTCGGGACAGTCTTATTCTGCCGAATACAGACATTGATCTGAAAAAACTGGCGCAGCACCCCTGCCCTGCTCCAGCTTCAAATTTCGAACATCTGGGGCGGAAACATTTTCCGTCCCGCATGTATGACGTGCATCAGGAAATCTATCAGGCAAACGAAATGCAATCAGCATTGTGTCTGCTCACAGCTCAGCTGGTTCCTGTATTCCGCCGCCGCGACCCCGATCCGGCGTTTCTAGATCTCTGGAACCGCATCTGGAACGAACAGGCAAAACACCTGATCGAACGCCTGCCTCCGCGCTGGCTTATTTCTGCCATTCAAACCTTTGGCGATTACGGGGAAACCGAACCTGAACGCATTTTAGGCTGTGAGGCCGTTCAGTTCTTTGGAATGATGAAAATCTACGAAGGCGAACGAAAATATTCGGGTCTTCCAAGTTGGAAGATCTTCAGTTTCGGCAACAAAAATTATGGCCCGATGCCCCTCAGAATGGAACCATTCAGCCTGGAAGACGGCGACCTAGACAGATATCTCGTGGTGCGTCTCGGGCAACAGGCCCAAAGCTGTAATGACAAACCCGTTTCCTGGCTTGTGATGCATCTGTTGAACGAGTTGAACACCGACGCCAATAATATCTTTCGTCGCCTCTCCAAAATCCGGAAACGCTTTCGATAAACCGTCAGTGACTGATCAACCACTTCGATTGGCAGAAAACAGCCCGTCCGTTATCTTTTGGTTAATGCGCTGGCAGCCGCTGGTCAGTCATGCCAGTTTCTCCAAATCTGATTAGGGGAAAACCATGAAAATTCGTCGCTCTCACAGCAGCTCACTTGCGCTCGCCTCCGCACTTCTTCCTTTTTCTGTGCAGGCAGACACCACAGCTGAAAACGACGTCTGGAAAATGCTTACTGATATCGCAATCGAAGAAGTGGTAACCGGAACCACATATGAGGTTCGCAAATCTTGGCCGGAACGTTTCGCACGCGATATTCCCAATGTTGAGATCACCGGTTTCGCCGTACCAACATTGCCAGGACAGGACGTACGAGAGCTAATCTTGACATCAGATGCCGACATTTGCCCCCTATGTGGCGAAGGTGGGCACAATGCCACGCTGCAAGTGTTGCTTGAGACCCCCATCACAAACCTCGAAGAGGGACAGCGCATCACATTGCGGGGCACACTCTCGCGCGTGGAAGATCCTGAAACTTGGCAGGCCGCGCGCCTTGTTGCTGCGAAGATCACCGATCTCTGAAAAAACTGAAGCCTTTTTCTGATATCTGTTGCGATGCTACCGCGCATTTCTACGCCTGTGGAAAGGGGCGCCTCCCTTTATTGACCTTTACAACAAAAAGCGTTACCCCATAGCGAGTCTGGAGCACCCTATAGCACCGGCGGCCACGCGGGTCGCGCGCTCCGAAAACACCCTGTATAGCAGGGCCAGGGAATACGCCCTGCAAGTCATGGAAAATAATGACAAAATTTAGCGATCTGAAACTTGGACCCAAGGTCCTGAAAGCCGTTGATGAAGCGGGCTATGAAAGCCCCACACCGATTCAGGCAGGCGCCATTCCTCCGGCCTTAGAGGGCCGTGACGTGCTGGGCATTGCACAAACTGGTACAGGTAAAACTGCGTCTTTTACCCTGCCGATGATCTCGATGTTGGCCCGTGGCCGCGCACGCGCGCGCATGCCGCGTTCACTTGTTTTGTGCCCAACACGGGAACTGGCTGCACAGGTTGCTGAAAATTTTGACACCTATGCCAAACACGTCAAACTGACTAAGGCTTTGCTGATCGGCGGCGTATCCTTCAAAGAACAGGATGCTCTGATTGATCGCGGCGTTGACGTTTTGATTGCCACCCCTGGTCGTCTTTTGGACCATTTTGAACGTGGTAAACTTTTGCTGACCGGTGTGCAGGTCATGGTGGTCGATGAAGCTGACCGGATGCTGGACATGGGTTTCATTCCAGATATCGAACGCATCTTCGGGCTGACACCATTCACCCGTCAGACCTTGTTCTTCTCGGCGACAATGGCCCCCGAGATCGAACGTATTACGAACACGTTCCTGTCGGCCCCTGAACGCATTGAAGTTGCCCGCGCGGCGACCACCAATGACAAGATCACCCAGGGCGTGGTGATGTTCAAACCGACCCGCAAGGATCGCGCCAGCAGCGAAAAGCGGACACTTCTGCGCAAACTGATTGATGGCGAAGGTGACAAATGCACCAACGCAATCATCTTCTGCAACCGCAAGTCAGACGTTGATATCGTTGCAAAATCTCTGAACAAATACGGCTATGATGCGGCCCCGATCCATGGCGATCTGGACCAGAGCAAACGTATGGAAACGCTGGATGCATTCCGTTCAGATAAGTTGCGCTTCCTCTGTGCGTCTGACGTAGCTGCCCGTGGCCTTGATGTTCCAAACGTCAGCCATGTGTTCAACTTTGACGTTCCTGGAAATGCTGAAGACTATGTGCACCGCATTGGCCGTACCGGCCGCGCGGGCCGCACCGGCACCGCTTATATGATTTGTGCACCATCAGATGAACGCAATTTTGATGACATCGAAAAACTGGTTCAGCAGGAAATCCCACGTTTGGAAAATCCGCTGAAAAAAGACAAACCAGTTGTCGAAGCTGCAGCAGATGAAGCCGCACCAGCTGAAAAACCCAAACGCACCCGTTCCCGTCGCAAACCTCGTGAAGAACAGGTCACAGAGACCCCGGCAGAAACTGTTGTAGACGCCGCCCCGGTTCAGGAAACACCCCCTGCTCCACAGCCCGAAGCCGAAAAACAACAACCACGTAATCGTGGTGGACGCGGCGGACGTGGCAAAGGTGATCATCACCGTGGCAATGACAACCATGTTGTCGGCATGGGCGACCATCTACCAGGCTTCATTGCCATGAGTTTCGACGAACGTCGCCAAGCAGGCTGAGCCTGCCCGTAACACGAATAAAAAAGGCGCACTGCAAACAAGCAGCGCGCCTTTTTTCATTTCAGTTCCGGAAATTTCCCAAGGAGTGTGGGGAACTAATCCCCACACATTTTCCAATCAGGCCAGACGGCTGACGACAATCGTCACCTCAGGCTTACGCCCGATTTCTGCATTGGCGGAACGACGTACCTCACGGCGCAGGGCCTCTTCCAGCTTATCGTCATCACGCAGCGTCTTTTTATCTGCACGCATCACAAGCTGCCCCAGATCTTCTTCTAGCACGTCCTGAAGTGGCGCATTAGACGTTCCTGTTTCAGGCAAACCTTTCAGTTCGACCCATGGTTCACCCAGAGGCTCATTCTTTTCGTCGATGATCAATGTCACCAGAACATGCCCATTCAGCGCCATACGGATCCGGTTGCGCACAACCCCATCCATTGCACCGATCTGCACCGTACCATCCAGATAGGTACGCCCGGTTTCAACATAGTCCACGATCTGACCACCAGCGGCAATATCTACCATGGTTCCATTCACAGCCAGAACGGCGGAACGACCATTGCTCATGGCGACTTTCACATGTTCGCGCAAATGGCGGTGTTCACCGTGCATCGGGATCACAAGATCCGGGTTCATGATTTCATGGGCACGTTCCAGATCCGGACGGTTCGCGTGACCTGACACGTGATAAATGCCCGCGCGATCGTCCACAACATCAACACCCATCTCAGAGAAACTGTTGATAATGCGGATCACGCCGCGTTCATTCCCCGGAATGGTTTTGGATGAAAACAGGAACAAGTCGCCCTCTTTCATCGTCAAGCCAAGATATTTCCCACGCGCTAGTTGCGCAGATGCCGCACGACGTTCGCCCTGCGAACCCGTCACCAAAAGCATCAGGTTTTCACGAGGAAGTTCCCGTGCATCTTCTGGTGAAATCGTTTTTGGGAAGCCTTGCAGCACACCCGTTGCATGGCCTGCTTCAACCATACGACGCATGGAGCGCCCCAGCAGGCAGACAGAACGACCAGCGGCAACACCAGCCTCAGCCAAGGTTTTCACACGTGCAACGTTTGACGCAAAAGTCGTCGCAACAACCATGCCTTTGGCTTCAGACACCAGCTTGGTGATCTCGGGGCCAACGGTAGATTCAGATTTGCCGGGGTGCTGCGAAAACACATTGGTGGAATCACAAACCAAGGCTTTCACACCGTCTTTCGCGATATCCGCCCACATCACCGGATCAAAGGCTTCGCCCACCAATGGGGTTTCATCCAGCTTGAAGTCACCCGTATGCACAATGCGCCCTTCAGGTGTATCAATCACCAGACCAGAGCTTTCCGGAATGGAATGCGCCAGCGGCATAAACGCCACTTTAAACGGTCCGGCATCCACCATGGCAGGCCATGGATCGCAGATAACAACTTCTTCTTCAGGCTTGCCCTGTTCGCCCATCTTGCGTGCGGCATGGTAAGCGGTGAAAGGACGTGCATAAACAGGCGCTTCCAAACGGTCCCAGAGATGGCCGACGGCCCCCACGTGATCTTCGTGGGCGTGGGTGATAAAGATCGCATCTAGGCGGTCTTTACGTTCTTCCAGCCATGCGATGTCTGCGAAGATCAGATCAACCCCAGGGGAGCCATCCATATCCGGAAAAGTCACACCAATATCCACCAGAATATAGCGTTCTTTGCCCTTGGGACCATAGCCATACACATAGGCGTTCATACCAATTTCCCCGGCTCCGCCAAGGGGAAGATAAATCAGACGGTTTTTGCTGCTCATAGAGTGCCAGCATCCTTATTATATTTGTGAATAACGACCAGCCCATGCATGGTCAGGTCGTCTTCAATCGTGTCAAAGCCGGTTTCGGCTTGTTCAAACAAAGGGGCAAGACCCCCGGTGGCGACCACTTTCATCGGCTGGCCATATTCCGTTTTAATCTTTTCAATCAGCCCGCTGATCAGGCCGGAATAGCCCCAAAACACACCCGACTGAATACAGCCCACTGTGTCGGTGCCTATTACTTTTTCCGGTCGGGAAATATCCACATGCGGCAGCGCGGCTGCGCCCTGGTGCAGGGCTTCAAGCGACAGGTTGATTCCCGGCGCAATCACACCGCCTACATAGGCGCCATCTTCCGCAACCACATCAAAATTCGTCGCAGTCCCGAAATCAACCACAACTATGTTGCCCCCATGCCGATCCCAGGCGGCGGCAGCATTGGCCAATCGGTCAGGGCCGGGGCGTGTACCTTCGTCCACACGTGGCATCACAGGCAGTAAACATTCAGGTTTGCCAACCACCAGAGGGCGGCAATCAAAGAAGCGATCCGCAAAGACACGCAGGTTCCAAACCACACGCGGTACGGTGGAGCTGATCACAACATCCGTAATATCCGCACTGATGCCATAATGGCCAATGAGCGTCGTGAACCAGGTAAAATAAGCATCCGCCGTGCGCGAATGATGGGTGGACGTGCGCAGGGTGCAAAGAAATTTCTCGCCGTCCCAAATCGAAAACACAGTGTTTGTATTGCCGCAGTCAATGGCCAGAAGCATGTGCCGCCCCTCCCCTTCAGAAGAAAATATCAGCGGCGGCAATGACCTGACGCCCAGCTGTGGTTTTCAGAACAAGGCTGCCCGCCTCATCAATGGTTTCAAACGTGCCCGTGATTTCCGCCGTCCCTGTGCGTGCCGTAATCACATCGCCAAGGCGTGCGGCACGCGCAAGAAACTCTTCGCGCAATGGGCCAAAACCATAAGTTTTCAAACGTTCTTCCCAAGCGGCAAAGACTGGCGCCAGCAGGTCAAGAAAAGCTTCGGGCGTGATATGCGCCCCTGCTTCTTGCAGACTAACAGGACGCACGGCGCGTTTCTCCAGCCCGTCAACCAATGGCACATCCGCAAGGTTCACACCAATACCAACCGCCAAATGCATGAGGCCAGTTTGCCCGGCAATCCCCGCACTCTCAAGCAAGATACCAGCCAGCTTACCGCCATTCAGCAAAACATCATTGGGCCATTTCAACGCAAAGACATCCGCACGCCCCGTGGCCGCAACACAGGCATCATAAAGCGCCAAAGCAGCGACAAAACTGTAAAGCGCCACATCTCCGGGTTTGCCATCCGGGCGCAGCGCCAAGGTCGCGGAAAAATTGCCCTTGGGATCAACCCAGCCCCGACCACGCCGCGCGCGCCCCTTGGTTTGCTCCAATCCCAGAATCCACGTCGGCCCCGAAAGTGTCGGGGCCTGACGGATTGCTTCTGCATTTGTGCTGTCGACAGAGGGCAGGACAAGACGCCCCACCCCATCAGGCCATTTAGTTGACAAGAGCTTGCGCCGCCGCTGCTGCAATCGGTTCGACACCAAACAGGTTCACGATACCAACCAACATGATCACCGCAGAGGCCATCAAACCAGCCGTCAAGATCGGTGAAATGCCACCGTCCAGCGTGTCTTCTGCCTCTTCACCGAAGTACATGAAATACACGATGCGCAGGTAGTAGAACGCGCCAATCACGGATGCGATCACACCGGCAACCGCCAGCCATGACATGCCCGCGTTCACCGCCGCTTGCAGCACATAGAACTTACCGAAGAAGCCCAACATCGGCGGAACACCCGCCAGGCTGAACAGTAGAACCAGCATCGCCAATGCGCGCAAAGGCTCGGCCTTGGCGTATTGGTTCAGCGCGGAAATGTCGGTCACAGCCTTGCCGTCTTTTTCAAGCGATAGGATAAAGGCAAATGTGCCGATGTTCATGGTCACATAGATCGCGATATAGACCAACATCGCCTGCACGCCAAACGCCGTGCCCGCCGCCAAGCCCATCAAGGCAAAGCCCATATGCGCGATGGAGGAATAGGCCATCAGGCGTTTGATGTTGCGCTGACCGATCGCTGCGATTGCGCCAAGGAACATGGACACAACAGACAAAAGCGCGATGATCTGGCTCCAGTCACCACTTGCGCCGCCAAATGCGTCATGCAGCACACGGGCAAACAGGCCCATGGCCGCAACTTTTGGCGCGGTTGCAAAGAAGGCCGTCACAGGTGTGGGCGAGCCTTCATAAACGTCAGGCGTCCACATGTGGAACGGCGCCGCTGAAACTTTGAACGCAAGGCCGGATGCAATGAACACCATGCCAAACAGCAAGCCAAGGCTTAGGTGATCGGCGTGGATCGTGGACATGATGCCTGCAAATTGCGTGGTGCCCGCGAAACCATAGGTCAAGGATGCGCCATACAGCAGCAAACCAGAAGACAGCGCACCAAGTACGAAGTATTTCAAGCCAGCTTCGGTTGAGCGCACTGAATCGCGGTGCAGCGAGGCAACCACATAAAGCGCAAGCGATTGCAATTCCAAGCCGACATAAAGCGCCATCAGATCGCCCGCAGACACCATCATCATCATGCCAACAACCGCCAGCGTCAGAAGAATAGGGTACTCAAAGCGCAGAAGATCGCGCTTTTGCATGTAATCCTGGCCCATGACCAACACGGCCGCCGCAGACAGCAAGATCACCACTTTGGCAAACCGTGCGAAGGCGTCATCGTTGAACGCGCCGTTGAACGCGGTCTGTGTGCCCGGCCCTGCAAAAGCGATCCAAAGACCGACAATTGTGAACATTGCCGCCGTCGCCCAAAGGATCGTGCCCGCAAGCTTATCCTTGCTGGTGTAAACCGCGACCATAAGTGCTGCCATCGCGTAAACCGCCAAGACGATTTCCGGCAATACAACTGAAATATCCTGAGAAATCATAGTACAGGTCCCTTAATGCGATGCTGCCGGAGCCGCAGCCTCTGCCATGACGGCAGGGACGGCTTCGTGATAGTTATGTACAAGTGCTTCCACAGATGGGCCGATGATATCGGTGACCAACCAAGGCGCAACACCCAGTAAGATTGTCATGACAACCAGCGGCGCGAAGATGATCTTCTCGCGTGGTGTGATGTCTGAAATCGTTGCCAAGGCTTCTTTGATCAGCTCGCCCATCACCACGCGGCGATAGAGATAGAGCGCATAAGCCGCCGACAAGATCACACCAGATGTCGCGAACATTGCGATCCAAGTGTTGACCTGGAAGATGCCCATCAAGACCAAGAATTCGCCAACAAAACCAGAAGTGCCCGGCAGGCCGACGTTCGCCATGGTGAAGAACATAAAGATCAACGCGTAAGCCGGCATGCGGTTCACAAGACCACCATAAGCACTGATTTCGCGTGTGTGCATGCGATCATAGATCACGCCGACACATAGGAACAACGCACCCGAGATAAACCCGTGGCTGATCATCTGGAAAATCGCACCATCAATACCTTGTTGGTTCGCCGTAAAGATCCCCATGGTCACGTAACCCATGTGGGCCACGGATGAATAGGCGATCAGCTTTTTCATGTCTTCCTGCACCAGCGCAACAAGTGACGTGTAGACAATCGCAATCGCGGACATCCAGAACACCATCGGTGCCAGAAGGTCAGATGCGACGGGGAACATTGGCAGTGAGAAGCGCAAGAAACCATAGCCACCCATTTTCAAAAGAACCGCCGCAAGGATCACAGACCCCGCGGTTGGCGCTTGAACGTGGGCGTCAGGAAGCCATGTGTGCACAGGCCACATTGGCATTTTCACCGCGAAACTTGCGAAGAACGCCAAGAACATCAAGGTCTGCATGCCGCCAACAACTTGCATGCCCATAAGGCTGAAGCTGCCCGTGTCAAACGTGTGCGTCAACAATGTTGGAATGTCGGTTGTGCCCGCATCCAAATACATCGCGATCATCGCAACCAACATCAAAACGGACCCGATGAAGGTATAAAGGAAGAACTTGAATGCCGCATAAATACGGTTTGCCCCGCCCCAGATGCCGATGATCAGGAACATTGGGATCAAGCCCGCTTCAAAGAAGACATAGAACAGAACCAGGTCCAGCGCCATGAAGACGCCCAACATCAGTGTTTCCAGCAGCAAGAATGCGATCATGTAATCCTTGACGCGATCGGTCACAGTCCAACAGGACAGGATCACAATCGGCATCAGGAACGTGGTGAGCATCACAAACAGGATCGAGATCCCGTCAACGCCCATCTTATATTTCAGCCCCATGATCCATTCTTTTTCCTCAACGAACTGAAAGCCCGTGTTGGAAGGATCAAAGCCGGTCAGAATGAAAATCGACAGAAGGAAAGTTGCCGATGTTGTTGCCAAAGCCAACCATTTTGCGTTCTGCTGGGCAGCGGCTTCGCTTCCCCGCATGAAAACTGCAAGAATAACAGCCCCGAGCAACGGGATAAAAGTGACGAGGGAAAGAAGGTTGTCCATGTTATTCAGCCCCTCCGCTGATCGTAAGCCATGTCATCAGAACCAGAACGCCGATGACCATCCAGAAGGCATAAGTAAAGATAAAGCCGGACTGCGCGCGACCCGCGAGCCGTGTGAAAAACGGGATAATTCCCATGGCAACACCATTCAGCGCGCCATCAATCGTTTGCTGATCACCACGCTTCCAAAGGAAACGACCCAGCGCCTGTGATGGTTTGACGAATAGGAAATCAAAGATCTCGTCAAAGTACCATTTGTTCAGCAGGAACTGATAGGCATGTGGTTGTGCCTTGGCCAAACGACCGGGCAAAGTTGGGTTCCAGATATACATCCAGAGCGCCAACAGCAGACCTGCAAGCATCGCAATGAACGGTGAGACCTTAACCCATTTCGGGGCGTGGTGTGCGTTGTCCATCACATGGTTATCCGGGTGGGTGTAAACCGCACCAGATCCAGGGGTCCAACCCGCGGCATGTTCTTCCGCCGCGGCTTCACCATGGCCCGCATCGGCATCCGCCGTGTCACCATGGCTTGCGTCAGCCACAACAGCAGTTGCCCCCGCGTCCACTTCAAACACAGCGTCTGTATCGCCGTGACCAGCATCCGCCGTAGCAATTTCTGCCGCTGCAACTTCGTGGGTCGGCACACCGTAGAATTTATTCACAGCATCATGATCGCCAAAGAACGGCTTCAACCACAGCATACCCGCAAAGATCGCACCCAGCGCCAATACACCAAGCGGCACCAACATAACCATTGGGCTTTCATGTGCGTGATCGTGGGTATGGGCATCGCCGCGCGGCTTGCCAAAGAAGGTCATGAACATCAGACGCCAAGAATAGAAAGACGTCATGAAGGCGGCAATCACCAGCATCCAGAAACCATAGTTACCAGCAGCCGTCTGTGCACCCCAAGCGCTTTCGATGATCGCATCTTTAGACAGGAATCCCGCAAAACCGATGGTTGTCAGTGGGATACCAACACCTGTGATCGCAAGCGTACCAATCATCATGGCCCAATAGGTCACTGGGATCTTTTTGCGCAGGCCGCCGTAATTGTTCATATCTTGCTCGTGGTGCATCGCGTGAATAACGGACCCTGCCCCAAGGAACAACATCGCCTTAAAGAAGGCGTGTGTGAACAGATGGAACATCGCGGCAGAGTAAACGCCAACGCCCGCCGCCACGAACATATAGCCCAGCTGCGAACAGGTGGAATATGCGATGACCCGTTTGATGTCGGTTTGCACAAGGCCCACGGTGGCAGCGAAAAACGCGGTTGTGGCGCCAATGTAAACGATAATGGTGGTGGCCTCTGGTGCGAATTCCATCAAAGGCGACATGCGACAGATCAGGAAAACACCCGCGGTCACCATGGTCGCCGCGTGGATCAAGGCGGACACAGGTGTCGGCCCTTCCATCGCGTCAGGCAACCAAGTGTGCAGGAACAATTGCGCCGATTTACCCATCGCACCGATGAACAGCAAGAAGGCCAGCAAGTTCGCTGCGTTCCATTCTGTCCAGAGGAACGTGATGTTCTGATGCGCCAAATCCGGTGCCGCTGCAAAGACCACATCAAAGTCGATGCTGCCAGTCATGTAGAACAGGCCAAAGATCCCAAGCGCGAAACCAAAGTCACCGACCCGGTTCACAACAAAAGCTTTCATCGCCGCCGCGTTTGCGGATGGCTTCTTATAGTAGAAGCCGATCAGCAAATAAGACGCAACACCCACACCTTCCCAGCCAAAGAACATTTGAACCAGGTTGTCAGAGGTCACCAGCATCAACATGGTGAAGGTAAAGAAGCTGAGATATGCAAAGAACCGCGCACGATAGCTTTCGCCTTTCGCGTCATCAAAGTTCTCGTCATGGGCCATATAACCCCACGAATACAGGTGAACCAAGGCTGAAACCGTGGTCACAACGATCAACATAATCGCGGTCAGACGGTCCAGACGAATGGCCCAGCTGGTATCAAGCGTGCCGGATTGGATCCATGTCGCGATCTCGATCAGGCGGGTCTCGCCGTCAAAACCAAGGAACACGACCCAAGACAGAAATGCCGCCAAGAACAACAGGCCTGTGGTGATCAGCTGTGCGCCTTTTTCACCGATAATCCGCCAGCCGAAGCCGCCGATCAGCGCGCCCACAAGCGGGGCAAAGAGGATGATTTTTTCCATGTCCCCTTACCCTTTCATTACATTGACGTCTTCAACCGCGATCGTACCACGGTTGCGGAAGAAGCAAACAAGGATCGCAAGGCCAATCGCGGCCTCTGCTGCGGCCACTGTCAGCACGAAAAGCGTAAACACCTGCCCGACAAGATCGCCGCTGTAGGATGAAAACGCGACAAGATTGATATTCACCGCCAGAAGCATCAATTCGATCGACATCAATAGAATGATGACGTTCTTACGGTTCAGAAAAAGCCCGAAGATGCCAATGACGAACAAAGCCGCCGCCACGCCTAGGTAATGTTCAAGTCCGACCATTTTTCCTTTAGTCCTTCTTCTCTTCGTTCTTTTTATTCTTATCACCACGCGCCAGCATGACCCGCAGAGTTATTCCAAAAGCAATCATCGCAATCCCGATGATCAGCCAGCTGTTCACTTACAGCCCCTGCCCCGGTTTCACGTCGATCAGCTCCATTGCTTTGGCTGGATCGCGGTGCATTTGTTCCATGACGTTTTGACGTTTCACATCGGTCCGGTGACGCAATGTCAGAACAATCGCGCCGATCATGGCAGTCAACAGGATCAGGCCAGAAGCTTGGAACAGGTAGATATAGTCATCATAAATCAGCAGACCCAAAGCTTGGGTGTTGTGAATGTCGCCGATGGCAGGTGTCACGGCTTGGCGCAGGCTTTGCGCTTCTTCTGCGACTTGCCACGTGCCAAATACCATGGCGAGTTCCATCAAGATCACGACGCCGATCAACAGGGCAACCGGCATATATTTTGCCATGCCGCTTTTGAGTTCCGCGAAATCCACGTCGAGCATCATCACAACGAATAGGAACAAAACCGCGACCGCGCCCACGTAGACGATAATCAACAACATCGCGACGAATTCCGCGCCCAAAAGCACAAACAAGCCCGCCGCCGAAAGGAATGCCAGGATCAACCACAGAACCGAGTGCACGGGGTTGCGGCTGATCACCGTCAGGAACCCAGCGACCACAGTTGTGATGGCAAAAAGATAAAATGCGAAATCAGCGACTGTCATTCGCCTGTCTCCTTTTTCTCGCTGTCAGCCAGCGCATCCTGTGCAAGTTTTGCCGCACGTGTGGACGCGGGCAGACCTGCAAACATACCCATCATTGCGATGGTTTCTGAAATTTCTTGCGCCGTGGCGCCTGCCGCATGTGCATGGCGCACCGTCAGTTTGAACGGCATCTCCGCCTGCGCGCCTTGGCAGGTCAGACCAGCCAATGTCAGCAATAGTTTTGTCTTCGCGTCCAACCCGTCTTCCGACAGGCCTTTGCCGAACATCCCTTCCATCCAATCCGCAGGCATGGTTGGGATCAGCTTTTCAAACCCATCCGCTGCGAAGGTCTCAAGCGCTGGGTTCACGGCTTTCGCCATCTCCCCAAACTGTTCTTGGGCCTGTTCCATCATGGCTGCAAAAGGGTTTGTCGGGCTGCTCATCGGTAAGGCGCATCCATTTCCAGGTTGCGCGCGATTTCCGCTTCCCAACGTGCACCGTTATCCAAAAGCTTTTCTTTATCATAGAACAGCTCTTCGCGGGTTTCGGTTGAGAATTCAAAATTCGGCCCTTCAACGATTGCATCCACCGGGCAGGCTTCTTGACAGAAACCGCAGTAGATACATTTCGTCATATCAAGGTCATAGCGCGTTGTGCGGCGCGACCCATCATCGCGGGGTTCCGCGTCAATGGTGATCGCCTGTGCTGGGCAGATCGCTTCGCACAGTTTACAAGCAATGCAGCGTTCTTCGCCATTTGGGTAACGGCGCAGCGCGTGTTCACCACGGAAACGTGGGCTAAGCGGCCCTTTTTCCTGTGGGTAGTTCAGCGTTGCTTTTGGGGCAAAGAAATACTTCAGACCCAATTGAAAGCCCTTGATGACATCCATCAGCAGAAAGTATTTCGCCGCGCGTGTGTAATCCATAGCCATCGATCAGCCCCCCACTGCCCAGCGTGCGTAAGCACCGCCAAAGGCTCCGTATTGTGCAAAGAACGCGACCAAAACAACCCAAGCCAGAGACATTGGCAGGAAGATTTTCCAACCGATGCGCATCAGCTGGTCGTAACGGTAACGCGGTGTGATTGCCTTCACCATCGCGAAGATGAAGAAGAAGAAAATGATTTTCGCGATCAGCCACAGGATGCCATCTGGAAGGCCTGGGATCGGTGACAACCAGCCACCAAAGAACAGCAGCGACGTCAGGGTACACATCAACACAACCGCCATCAATTCACCGATCATGAACAGAAGGAAGGGCGTGGATGAATATTCAACCTGATAGCCCGCCACCAATTCGGATTCCGCTTCGGGAAGGTCAAATGGGGGACGGTTTGTTTCCGCAAGCGCTGAGATGAAGAACAAAAATACCATCGGGAAATGTGGCAACCAGAACCATGAAAAGATGCCATATGCGCCGTCTTGTGCCGCAACGATACCAGAGAAGTTCAAGGAACCGGATGAGATAATCACACCGATGATGATCAGGCCTAGCGAGACTTCATAAGAAATCATTTGGGCTGCAGAACGAAGGGAGCCAAGGAACGGGTATTTCGAGTTCGACGCCCAACCGCCCATGATCACGCCGTAAACCTCAAGCGATGAAACCGCGAAGATATACAGGACCGCGACGTTCAAATCCGCCAGAACCCAACCCTCATTGAAGGGGATCACGGCCCAGGCAATGACTGCCAGAACGAATGTGGTCATGGGTGCGAGGAAGAAGACAGCTTTGTCCGCCCCCGCAGGTACAACGACCTCTTTCACGATGTATTTCAAGAAATCCGCAAAACTTTGCAGCAGACCAAAAACCCCAACCATGTTGGGACCTTTGCGCATCTGCACAGCCGCCCAGACCTTACGGTCCGCGTACATCAGGAAGGCCAAAGCCACCAGAATAGGAACAAGCACCAACAGACACTGACCAATGATCAGCAGCAAAATGCCCAGGTTAGTAGTGGTGAAGAATTCGACCATCTGTTGCCTCTTATACCGTCGGTATGTCAGTTTCCACGCAGTTCGCACGCACGACTTCTGCATCGATTGTACGCGAACCACGCGGCAGCGCCGCTGAGATGCTGTAAATAGCATCCCCTTGCCAAACGCCAGCCTCATTTTTGATATTCGTGCGCAGATGTCGCGCAAATCCGTAACCACGGATCAACGCATATTGCGCAACCGCACAATCCGCATAGGCCGCGACATCCGCCCGCCCACGCGCACCGCGCATCTTTACGTCAAAGGCGATCAGATCATCGCCTTCATAATCCCGGTCCAGCAAACGGGTTTCGATACCCAGATACTCCGGTTCAAATGGCGCGTCGGGATCCACAGGCCCCTGAGCACCCGAAACACAAGCTGACAGTGAGACAAAAATCCCCCCAGCCAACATGGTTCTAAGCGTCAGGGAAGTTCCTGTGATATGCCGAAAAACACTCATTATTCAGCCGCCATCGCCTGTTCTGACCGTGCTTTCGCGTTCGCCGACAGTTCTGCCATCAACTGGCTGGATCGCGCGATCGGGTTGGTCAGATAGAAATCACTGATTGCATTGATCAGTGTCGCCTTACCCGGCTTGCGCAGGGCAACACGTTTCCATTCATTCTCAGGCACATCGTTTATCGCGCCCAAATGCGGCACGGCTTCGATCATCTGTGTGCGCAGTGCACCAAGGCTGTCCCAAGGCTGGGTCGCTTCAAGCTCTGCAGACAATGCCCGCAGGATGGCCCAGTTTTCTTTCGCATCACCCGGCGCAAAACCCGCACGTTGCGCCAGTTGTGGACGCCCTTCGGTGTTCACAAATACGCCGCTTTCTTCGGTATACGCTGCACCCGGCAGGATCACATCCGCACGATGCGCGCCGCGATCCCCATGGCTGCCCTGGTAGATCACGAAGGCCCCCTTATCGATGTCGACTTCGTCAGAGCCCAGATTGTAGATCACTTCAGCGCCATCAAGAGCTGCATCCAAGCCACCTTCGGTCACGGCAGCAACATCCATCGCACCAACGCGGCCGGCGGCTGTGTGCAGAACCAGGAATTTGCTTTCAGTGGTTTCGGCAAATTTCATCGCCTGAGACAGAACCGCTTCGCCATCTGCTTCGCGCAAGGCACCCTGCCCGATAATCACAACAGTGTCTTTGCCCAGTGCCCCGTCATGGCCACCTTCATTCAGTTTCAGAAGCGCATCGCGATCCGTACCAAGATGATGATATTCAAATGTCAGATCCACGGCTTCGCCCACAAGACCGACAGTCGCACCAGACATCCAGGCTTTGCGGATACGTGCGTTCAGAACCGGTGCTTCCACACTCGGATCAGCACCAATGATCATGATGGCTTTGGCCGTGTCGATATCTTCAACCCGCGCCGTGCCCACATAACCAGACCGGTTGTCTTCCGGCAGCTTCGAACGATCTGTACGGCATTCAACTTTGCCGCCCAGGCCTTCCACCAGTTGTTTCAGAGAAAATGCTGCTTCGGTCGACACAAGGTCCCCCACAAGACCGGCAACTTTCTTGCCTTTCATCGCATCCGCAGCTTTCCCAAGAGCTTCACCCCAGGTGGCTTTGCGCAGTTTGCCGCCTTCGCGCACATAGGGCGTATCCAGACGTTGACGACGCAGACCATCCCAAACAAAGCGGGATTTGTCAGAAATCCATTCCTCATTCACGCCATCATGGTTGCGCGGCAGTATGCGCATCACTTCGCGGCCTTTGGTATCCACACGAATGTTGGAACCAAGCGCATCCATAACATCGATGGTCTCAGTTTTACGCAGTTCCCACGGGCGTGCGGTAAACGCATAGGGTTTAGAGGTCAGCGCACCAACCGGGCAAAGATCAATGATATTGCCCTGCAGATTGCTGTTCAGTGTTTCATTCAAATAACTTGTGATCTCAGCGTCTTCGCCACGGCCTGTCTGGCCCATCTGGGAAATACCAGCGATTTCCGTGGTGAAACGCACACAGCGCGTGCAAGAAATACAGCGAGTCATCGCGGTGGAAACAAGCGGCCCCAGATCCAGATCATCTACAGCACGCTTTGGTTCAGTGTGCCGCGTGGTGGACAGGCCATAAGCCATGGCCTGATCCTGCAAGTCACATTCGCCGCCTTGGTCACAAATCGGACAATCCAGCGGGTGGTTGATCAGCATGAATTCCATCACACCTTCACGCGCCTTTTTCACCATGGGGGAGTTGGTCTTCACAACAGGTGGTTGGCCTTCGGGGCCAGGGCGAAGGTCACGGACCTGCATGGCACAGGAGGCCGCCGGTTTTGGCGGGCCGCCCACAACTTCGACAAGACACATGCGGCAGTTGCCGGCAATCGACAGACGTTCGTGATAACAGAAACGTGGCACTTCCACGCCCGCCTGTTCACACGCCTGAATCAGGGTCATGGCCGGATCGACCTCAACCTCTTTCTCGTCGATGATGATCTTACGCAGGTCCGTCATGTCCTAGTCCGTCCTCAGAAAATTGCCGATCTGGCTGCCAGCGGACATCTCCGCACGGCCAATGGCACAATAGCTTTCCGCGTTGCCCACACGGGCCCCACGCTGGGTCAGCCAGTTATCAACATGGACATAAAGCCGGGCTTCTTGATCCGTGTCGTCGATATAGGCTTCGATTTCATCCGCGCTGTAACCTTGGTCTTGCGCGAAACTGTGAATGGAACGCAGATACATAAAACTGCGCACACGTTTATAAGTCAGATCCGGACAGCGCTTGTGAATGCGCCGCACTATCCCGGCTGTGATCAAGCGATTGTTCACAGCATCATTTTGAGCCAAGGGCACAGGCGCAGCAGCAACCACCGGAACAGCTGTCAGAACCGCCAGGGCGCCAGCCACAAGAAACTTTTTAATATCAGACATAAGATGTCTCCTTTCGATAGAAAGGAGCTGGGGTTTCCCCCACCTGATATTCAATAACATCCATGCATACATACCAAATACCGGCAGAGACCTGCCGCGTATCGGTGCCTTTTGGCTGATGATATGTTGCGTGTTGTTTCATTGTTCCGCTTATTCCGCAGCCATAGCGCCCATGCGCCCGGTTTTATTGGCTTTAATGCGATCTTCGATTTCTTCGCGGAAGTGACGGATCAAGCCTTGAATTGGCCAAGCCGCCGCATCCCCAAGCGCACAAATCGTGTGGCCTTCGACCTGTTTGGTCACATCAAACAGCATGTCGATTTCTTCAACTTCTGCCTCACCACGTACCAGACGATCCATCACGCGCGCCATCCAGCCCGTGCCTTCACGACAGGGTGTACATTGACCGCAGCTTTCGTGTTTAAAGAACTTGCTCAGACGCCAGATCGCTTTGATCACATCGGTGTTCTGATCCATGACGATCATACAGGCCGTGCCCATGGACGACCGGTTTTCACGCATCCAGTCGAAATCCATGATTGCGTCTTCACACATCTCTTTCGGCAGAACCGGACAGGATGCACCACCAGGAATGATCGCTTTCAGATTATCCCAGCCACCACGAATGCCGCCGCCATGTTTTTCGATCAGCTCGCGCATGGGAAGGGACATTTCTTCCTCAAACACGCAAGGTGTGTTCACGTGACCGGACATGGCAAACAGCTTCGTACCGGCATTATTCGGACGACCAAAGGATGAAAACCATTCCGGCCCACGACGCAGAATGGTCGGCGCAACCGCGATGGATTCAACGTTGTTCACAGTGGTCGGACAGCCATACAGACCAGCCCCCGCAGGAAACGGCGGTTTCATACGCGGCATGCCTTTTTTGCCCTCAAGGCTTTCCAGCAGCGCGGTTTCTTCACCACAGATATAGGCCCCTGCCCCATGGTGCAGATAAAGATCAAAATCCCAGCCGGATTTACAGGCATTCTTTCCCAGAAGACCGTCCGCATAACATTCGTCAATCGCCGCCTGCAGCGCTTCGCGTTCGCGGATGAATTCACCACGGATGTAGATATAGGCGTTGTTCGCCCCAATTGCGAAACTTGCGATCAGCGCACCTTCAATCAGGGTATGCGGATCGTGGCGCATGATCTCGCGGTCTTTACATGTGCCGGGCTCAGATTCATCCGCATTGATCACAAGATATGCCGGACGACCGTCGGTTTCTTTCGGCATGAAAGACCACTTCAGACCGGTCGGGAAACCCGCACCACCACGGCCACGCAGGCCGGATGCTTTCATCTGGTCAATGATCCAGTCACGCCCGTTTTTGATGATCTTTGCAGTGCCATCCCAATGGCCACGCTTCTTCGCACCCGCAAGGCTACGGTCGTGCATACCGTAGATGTTGGTAAAGATCCGGTCCTGATCCTTCAGCATCTTACTTTTCCTTCCATTGCGAGTGGTCGTTTCCGCCACCCCGCCCTCACGGGCTTAGCTATCATCACGGCGCGCGCGCCAAATTCCTATTGCAACCACCAGCACCCAGACAAAGGCTGCGATTGCCATCAGATCAAACAGATAGGCAAACCGTCCGGGAAGCCCCAGCAACCTGCCAATCCATTGTCCCCCAAGCCAGAGGATCACCGCACCCGCAACAACAAGGGATAACATCCTTGCCCGACGTGCCAGTTCATGATCCTTCTCTGGGGTCATTGCTTATTCACCCTTGTACACGCCGCCCTTTTTGACGCGTGCAGAGAATTCAGTTTCTTCACCGGCTGCCAATGCTTTCGCCTGATCAATCCAGCCATCACGTTCGATACGGCCTTTGAACTTCAGGCGGCTATCCACCCAGGCCACCGCCGCCGCATCCCATTTGGCGATCTGATCAAAATGCCAGAAGCCAAGGTCATTCAGTGTGGTTTCAAGCTTTGGACCAACGCCCTTCAGCTGTTTCAGATCATCCGCACCGGCCTTGCGTGGCGCAGACATGGTGCGTGGTTTCTTCTCCGCAACCTCACCTGTTGGCGCAGCTTCCACCTTTGCAGGCGCAGCCTTTTTCGCAGCGGGTTTCTTCGCCGCAGGCTTGGCCGCTTTCTTTTCTGCTTCGGCCTGCTTTGCAGCCGTCACAAATTCAAAAGGGGCCGCATCGCCCGTGTGTGGACGCCCGCCTCGATCTGTCCAAGGCGCAGTCAGAGGCACTTCTGTGCCGTCAATCCGCTTTACAGTTTCTCCGATATCCGTCGCCAGCTGAACCGAGGCATTGTACTGTGTCTTTCCGCTTTCGTAGTCGGACAGAACAACCGCACCCCCCGCAGGTTCACAGCCATAGCGACCGTTTTGCGGACCCGGTACAGGCACGTCGCCCTTACCCAGACGGGTGAGAATATCGCGTAGCATTTCAGGCGTTAGATCTTCATAGAAATCTTTACCAATCTGCACCATTGGCGCGTTGGAACAGGCCCCTAAGCATTCCACTTCTTCCCAAGAAAATTTGCCATCTTCAGACACATCATGCGGGTTCGCCGCAATCATGTCCTGGCACACAGCAATCAGGCTTTCCGCACCACAGATCATGCAAGACGTGGTTCCGCAAACCTGAACATGTGCAATAGAACCAGTGGGTTGCATCTGGAACATAAAGTAGAAAGACGCAACTTCCAAAGCACGAATATAGGCCATGCCCAGCATATCCGCGACATATTCAAGGGCGGGCTTAGACAGCCAACCTTCCTGTTCCTGCGCGCGCCACAACAGTGGAATAATCGCGCTGGCTTCGCGCCCCGCAGGGTATTTCGTCAGCTGTGCCGTGGCCCATGCAAGGTTCTCAGGCGTGAAAGCAAAGCTTTCGGGCTGGGTGTGATGTAGACGGCGTAGCATTATTCGCTGGCCTCCTCAAAGACATATTCAATATGGGGGGTGCGGGTGCGGAGTATCATCAACGGTCGATCTCCCCGAACACAACATCCATGGTGCCGATGATTGCGGCGACGTCCGCCAACTGATGGCCGCCAGCCACGTGATCCATGGCCTGTAAGTGCAGATAGCCCGGTGCCCGGATCTTGGAGCGGTATGGTTTATTGGTGCCGTCCGCCACAAGGAAGACGCCGAATTCGCCTTTGGGGGCTTCAACAGCGGCATAAACTTCGCCCGCAGGCACGTGGAAGCCTTCAGAGTACAGTTTGAAGTGGTGGATCAGCGCTTCCATAGATGTCTTCATGTCACCACGTTTTGGCGGGCTTAGCTTGCCACGGGCCATCACATCGCCCTGCCCTTCCGGGGCACGCAGTTTTTCAATCGCCTGCAACATAATACGCAGAGACTGACGCATTTCTTCCATGCGACACAGGTAACGGTCATAACAGTCGCCGTTTTTGCCCACCGGAATTTCGAAATCAAATTCATCGTAGCATTCATAAGGCTGGCTGCGGCGCAGATCCCAGGCAAAGCCAGATCCACGCACCATCACGCCAGAGAAGCTCCAATCCAGGATATCTTTTTCGGTTACAATACCAATATCCGCGTTGCGCTGTTTAAAGATCCGGTTTTCGGTCAACAGCCCGTCAATGTCGGCCAGAACCGCAGGGAAGGTTCCACACCATTCTTCGATATCATCCAGTAGATCATCAGGCAGATCCTGATGCACACCGCCCGGACGGAAATAGTTGGCGTGCAGACGCGCACCACAGGCACGTTCATAGAACACCATCAGCTTTTCGCGTTCTTCAAATCCCCAAAGCGGCGGGGTCAACGCCCCAACATCCATCGCCTGTGTGGTGACGTTCAGCAGGTGGTTCAGAATACGGCCGATTTCGGAATACAGCACACGGATCAGGCTGCCGCGACGGGGCACTTCGGTGCCGGTCAGTTTTTCAATCGCCAAACACCATGCGTGTTCTTGGTTCATCGGTGCCACGTAATCCAGACGGTCGAAATACGGCAGGTTCTGCAGATAAGTTCGGCTTTCCATCAGCTTTTCAGTGCCACGGTGCAGCAGACCAATGTGGGGATCGCAGCGTTCTACAATTTCGCCGTCCAGTTCAAGCACCAGACGCAAAACACCGTGGGCCGCAGGGTGTTGCGGACCAAAGTTGATGTTGAAGTTGCGGATCTTCTGCTCGCCTGTGCGCGCATCGTCAAACTTCGGGGTTCCGTCCATCATTCAGCTACCTTCGTCATATCTCGTTTCCAGCGTACGGGCAGATCGTCAAAGCGGCGCTCTACAGCCTTATACTGGTCATCCAGCAACGCACGCGCTGCAATTTTCAGATCCGGTCGCATCGCTGTGGAATGACCGGCATGAACTTTCTTTTCTAAGTCCGCAGGGTGATAACTGATGCCCAGAAAGCCACAGATATCGCGGATTGTGCTGTCGAAAAACAGGCGTTCAAAAAACAGAACCATACGGTTGCTTTCCGGCACAGCGTTGTCGAGTTTTTCCAATGTGGACGCATAATCAGACCGCTGCATCAGCGCCGGATGCTGCCCGCGTTTAACAACGCGTTCCAAGATCGTATTGGAAAATTCGTTCAATGACCGCCCTTCTTCAAGGCGGCGCGAGGCGTTCATGCGGATATTGGACCAAAGCCGATCAACAGGGTCACGCATGATATAGATAAAACGGGTTTCCGACGTTAGGTCAGACATTTCGCGCAACGTTTCTTCCGGCAAAAGCGCATAAGCTGGCGTGATATCCCCCGCCAGTTTGGCCCCGTCTTCTGTCGCGGAATCCAGCAAGAATTCGCGATAGGCAGAATGCCCTTCGCGATCCGATGTAATCACCTCAGAAGCCACGCGGTATTCTTCAGAAGACATCAGCGTATTCAGCTTGCGCACGCCTTCATGACCTTCAGATTGTGACAAGAACTTATCAGCTTTTGAATTCAGGTTGGCCGCCTGAAGCTGTATTGCGTCTGCATCCGTCGTGTTGAAATAATGCAGTTCCTTAACCGCCGGCATACGACACTCAGGATGCGAGCGTAGATAACGGTAGAGCCAGCTGGTCCCCGCTTTCGTTGCACCTATCCCAAACATGAGCGTCGCCTGCCCCATTCTTAACCTTTGGCCTCTTTTTTCTCATCACCTGGTAGAATGTATTCCGCGCCCTCCCAGGGGGACATGAAATCAAACTGACGGTATTCTTGCACAAGATTCACAGGTTCATAGACCACGCGCTTCAACTCTTCGTCGTAACGCACTTCAGTGTAACCGGTGGTCGGGAAGTCTTTCTTCAGCGGATGACCACGGAACCCATAGTCGGTCAGAATACGGCGCAGATCCGGGTGGCCGGAAAACAGGATGCCGAACATATCGAACACTTCACGTTCAAACCAGTTGGCACTGGGGTGCACAGACACGACAGAAGCAATCATTTCCTCTTCACGCAACTGACTGCGCAGTCGGATCCGGTGGTTCTGATACATGGATAGAAAATGGTAGATCATATCGAAACGCTTGTCGCGCGACGGGTAATCCACAGCAGTAATATCGATCAGGCTGGAAAACTGACACTGACGGTCGTTCTTCAGGAATTCGACAAATCCGACGATCTCGGATGGTGCCACATCCACGGTCAACTCACCATGGTCAGACACGACATATGAGATCACCGCATCTGGCTGTTTCAGCTCAAGATAAGCGCCAAATTCGTTCAGGGCTTCGTACATCTTTAGATCCCCTTATCGCGCGATGGTGCCGGTGCGGCGAATTTTGCGTTGCAGTTGCAGAATGCCATACATCAGTGCCTCGGCGGTGGGCGGGCAGCCTGGAACATAAACATCCACAGGCACAACACGGTCACAACCGCGCACAACAGAATAGCTATAGTGATAATAGCCGCCGCCATTCGCGCAAGATCCCATGGAAATCACATACCGCGGTTCTGGCATCTGATCATAAACCTTGCGCAACGCCGGTGCCATTTTATTGGTCAGCGTGCCCGCAACAATCATCAGGTCTGACTGACGTGGGGACGCGCGCGGTGCGGTGCCATAACGCTCTAAGTCGTAACGGGGCATGGATGTGTGCATCATTTCAACCGCACAACAGGCCAGACCAAAGGTCATCCAGTGCAAGGAACCCGTGCGCGCCCAGTTGATCACATCTTCGGTGGACGTCAGGATGAAACCTTTATCCTGAAGTTCTTTGTTCAATTCAGCGGTGGCGACAGAACGATCTTCGCCAGCAGTTGCAGCCGTCATTCCCATTCCAGCGCCCCCTTCTTCCATTCGTAAGCGAAACCAATGGTCAGCACCCCAAGGAACACCATCATGGACCAGAAACCAACCAGCCCGACATCCTTAAAGGCAACAGCCCATGGGAAGAGGAAAGCGATCTCAAGATCGAAGATGATAAATAGGATCGACACAAGGTAGAACCGCACATCAAATTTCATCCGCGCATCGTCAAAAGCATTAAATCCACATTCATAAGCAGAGACTTTTTCCGGGTCGGGATTGCGTACAGCGAGGACAACAGCGGCAAGGATCAAAACAAGTCCAATGCCAATGGCCAACGCAAGAAAAATCAGGATGGGGAGGTATTCTCTCAGAAGGTCTTGCACATCTGGCTCCTTGGTGGCGTGAAAGCAACGCGTGCCTGGTTGCCTTTGGGTTTAAACCCCCGTGTCATCAGGGTCAATGCAGAGGGCGTTAACGAAGTACAGTTTTTATACAGTCTTGCTTTCCCTACTTTTCGCGCCAAACCTCAACAAATACAGATAAACAAGACAGTTTTCGCAATGCCCTGGTGTTCCCCTAGGTTAATGACTTCACGACTGTGTCATTAAATCGCGCTTACTTTCAGCGGAAACAGACCAAACTTGGCGTAAAGGCGACTCCCCTACACTCCTCCTATGGCACCCCAAAAGCCACCTTGAACGACGGTATTTCTGTCACATTTTCGCCTCCAACCGCTTCAGATCTGGCCGCCCATGTGCAATCCTGGTCAATTCTGTTAGCGTCCGCAGGATTCGATTTACTCAAACAGGGTTCACACATGTTTTCGCGCCTTTTCGCTGCTTTTCTTTTTGTTGTTTCTGTCACTATTTCCTCTGTTTTACCGGCCTCCGCACAGACAACTGCATTCGTTCAGATTGAAGCGAAGCCCGACCTTCAGGGCGCACAGACCCGTGCCCGCGCATGGTCAAACGAGCTGTTCGAAGTCAACGGTTTTCGTATGCGGTCTGGCTGGTATGCCATTGCCTTGGGTCCATATTCGGCAGCAGATGCAGAAGACCGGATGCGCACCTTAAAAGCCAATGGCGCTATTCCCCGCGACAGCTATATCACCAACAGCCTTGATTATTCTCAACAGTTCTGGCCAACCGGCGCAAGCGCGCTGACGAACCCCCAACCTGTTGATCCGGTCCAGACACCGATCGAACAGGCGACTGCAGATCCTGCGCCGGCTGAGATCATTCTGGAAGCCACCCCAGCCGAACCGGATGAAACCCCACGCGAAGCCCGCCGTTCCGAAGCCAACCTGACCCGCGACGAACGCAAAGAGCTGCAGGTCGCTCTGCAGTGGGAAGGTTTCTATGATGCTGCGATTGACGGATCCTTTGGGCGCGGCACACGTCGTTCCATGGCTGCCTGGCAGGGCGCAAACGGTCACGACACATCCGGTGTTCTGACAACCGCACAACGCCAACAGCTTCTGACCCGCTATAACGAAGTACTGGCCAGCATAGGAATGACGTCACACACCGACACAACAGCCGGGATCACCTTGGATATTCCGGGCGCCTTGATCACCCGCAGCCGCGAAGAATATCCGTTTGTGCAGTTTGATGCGAAAGACGACAGCGGCGTGCGCATGCTTCTGATTTCACAATCTGGCACCCGCGCCACACTGCATGGTCTCTATGATATCATGCAAACACTGGAAATTGTGCCACCACAGGGCCCGCGCAGCAAAGAGGCGGACAGCTTCACCCTTGTTGGCCAGAACAGCGATTTCATCAGCCACACCGAAGCACGCTTTGCCAATGGCGAAGTCAAAGGCTTTACCCTCGTCTGGCCTTTGAATGATGAACGTCGCCGCCAACGCGTTCTCACCGCAATGCAAAACAGCTTCACCTCCCTGCCCGGCACAAGCCTGCCCCTGACAGATCCCGGCGATGACCAAAGCATCGACCTGCTGGCAGGTCTTGAAATTCGTAAACCCACCCTGTCGCGGTCCGGTTTCTACATTTCCGATAACGGGACGGTTCTAACCACATCTGAAATCCTAGGGCAGTGCGGCGAGATCACCCTAAACCACGACACCAGCGCAGAAATCATCTTCTCGGATGAGGCGCTCGGCGTTGCGGCGTTGCGGCCGACATCCCCAATGGCCCCTGCCGCCGTGGCCCAATTGCGTGATGGTTCTGCCCGCCTTCAGTCAGACGTAATTGTCGCGGGTTTCCCGTTTGAAGGTGTTCTGCCAGCCGCGACCCTAACCTGGGGCCGTCTGGAAGACATTCGCGGCCTGAATGGGGAAAAAGCAGTGCAGCGCCTTGCGATGCTGGCAGAGCCTGGAGATGCAGGTGGCCCGGTGTTTGACACATCCGGCGCGGTGATTGGTCTACTCAATCCCGTCGCTTCACCCGAAGGTCAGCAACTGCCCGAAATCGTGCGTTTCGCCACACGCAGCCCGGCTCTGGTTGATTTGTTATTCGCAAACAACATCACCCCCACAGCCCCTACAGCAACCGATGCAATCGCACCGGAAGACCTGACAACCCGCGCCGCTGAAATGACCGTATTGGTCAGCTGCTGGGAATAAGAAATCACAGCGCCCGGAAATCAGTAAATCCCTGTTTTCCGGGCGCTGTATGGTAAGAAATCAGATGCCGCCACGGCATCCAAGACATCACTGAATTGTTGATCCATCTTACGCAAGCCAGACCATAACAACACAATATCTGCGCGCGCCTTGGGAGAACATATTGGAACAGTCAATATGGGTTTGCCATCATAAGAGATGTCATTCGGAGGATGCGAATAGCTTATGCCAACACCAAGATCATGCGCCGCCATAGAGCGCATCATCTCCAGAGACGTCGCTCTATGAGTGATATTTGGCGTCAGCTGGGATTCATCAAAAAGGTTCCGGATAAAACCTTCGGATAATTCCTCTGTTGAGAGGATCAGCGGATAATTTATCAGATCTTCAATGTCGATCGATGAACGCGTCGAAAGTGGATGATCTATTGAGAGAAACGCAACTGGTTTGATATCTATGATTTTGCGCCGTTCAAACGCCCCTTCAAATCCTATGTCATAGGAAATCGCTATGTCAGCCCGGCCTTCGGCAAGATCCGCCGCCAGTTTGGAAAAACGGCCCTCCTGCCCCTTGAAAGAGACCGACGGGAAGCTAGCCTTTAACATTTCCAGCGTGGAAAGAAGATACCATGGGGCAATGTCTTCAAAGCATCCCACCACGATTGGACGAACCTTTTCTGGCCCCAACTCAATTTCGGTGGCCAGACGGATCAGATTACGTGCCCTGTCCACTACCTGATGCCCAAATGGTGTTATTTGGATGGCAGCACCTTTGCGGCGAACAAACATTGGCTGCCCAAGTTTTTGTTCAGCTCGTGTAATAGCAACAGAGAGTGACGGCTGTGAAACATGCAAAAGGGCCGCAGCATCCGTTAGGCTACCAGCGTCGGCGACAGCAACGATGTACTCATATTGGCGGAGTGTAATATATAGCATAAAGCTAATAATAATATCACCAGACATTATTGGAAGTTAAATATTGCAATGGATATGATTTCTCTGAAATGGAGGATTTCACACATGCATTCACTTCTAACCCAAGAACACATTGAAACCTATCAACGTGATGGGGTCGTTCTGATCAAAGGACTTTTCAAGGATCAGGTCGAAAAAATACGCGCGGGAATTGAACGTAACATGAAAGAACCCGGGCCTTATGCATCGGAAAACCTGCAGCAAGGCGAAGGTGGCCGGTTTTTTGATGACTACTGTAATTGGACCCGCATTCCCGAGTTCGAACAGGTGATCCGAACCTCTTGTGCGGCAGAAATCGCCGCAGATCTGATGGGCTCAAATCGTGTACAGGTTTTCCACGACCACGTATTGGTTAAGGAACCGGGCACATCCAAACCGACCCCCTGGCATCAGGACGGGCCATATTACTTTGTGAGTGGCCTGCAGAACATCAGCTTTTGGTCCCCGATGGATATGGTTCAAGAGGCAAGCCTTCGGTGTGTTGCCGGCAGCCATAAATGGGAAAAGCCAGTCTTGCCCACCCGTTGGCTTGCGGAAACAAACTTTTATCCAAATGAAGATGAATACATGCCAGTCCCAGATCCCGATGCGGAAGGTATGAATATCAAAGAATGGGCAATGCAAGCAGGCGACGCTGTTGCTTTCAACTATGGCACGCTTCACGGTGCACGGGGGAATGAAACAGGGACCCGCCGTCGCGCATTTTCCTTGAGACTCGTTGGAGACGACGCCCGCTATATCGAACGCCCAGGACCTACGTCACCCCCATTTCCCGGCCACAACATGCAGCCAGGTCAGACCCTACGCGAAGATTGGTTTCCGGTCATTTTTCAGCGCTAACATATGTAGGAGCCGTCGCCATGTCGGCGGCTCCGGTCAGGTATCCAGAAAGCAGCAAAAAGCCCGTTCTAATTTATTTCGCCTGACACGCATGTTTGGTAGGATATAAAAACGCCCCATATAGCATCAGAGATATTTGATATATAACAACACACAAAGTATAGTTTTAAGCTATACGGATACCTAAGCGCAAAACATCACACGCTTTTATCCAGTCTTTTCTGTCAGCCACTCAAACACAAGCCGCGCCCTGTCTGATGACTGATTGTGCAGTTTCAAGTAAAAATCCTGCGTCGCGGCCACGGCTTCCGGCAACAACCGGACAAGCTTTCCTGCGCTGACAATTTCAGACGTCAAGCTTTCCCAACCCAGAACCGCCCCCATGTCATCCTGCGAAGCTTGCAGGGCGATGACGTAATTATTCACCCGGTGCTTTACATTCAATGGCCCGCTATACCCCAACGCGGCGGTCCAATTGTTCCAGTTCGTCCATCCAGTGTCCCCATCTGCCAGATGGATCAATGGCACTTTTGCCAAATCTTCTACCGTCTTGATATTATATAGCTTTGCAAATTCCGGACTGCCAAGCGCCACGGTTTCCCCGTGAAACAGTTTGCGACATATACCGCTGTCATTTGCCATATCGCCGTAATGAATACTCAGGTCACAGCCCGACACATCGTGATGATCATCGCTCACAAGCTGCGCCACAGAAATATGTCCGTAGTTACGCCAGAACGTCGCCAAACGGGGCGTCAACCAAAGGGAACTGACGGCCGTACTTGACCGTATTGTCACCGAAGACCGGCTGTGTTGCGCCCGCAATTGTTTCAGAGATTCATCAATACCCTCAAATGATCGCTGCAACGACACCAGAAGATACGCCCCGCTTTCCGTCAACTCTACCCCCCGATGAAATCGATGAAACAACGGGCAGTTCAACTCTTTTTCGAGCGATTTTACCTGATGGCTGATGGCTGCGGTGGTTACATTCAATTCATCTGCAGCACGCTTAAAACTCTCGTGCCGCGCTGCCGATTCAAAACTGATCAGGGAACTGGCCGGTGGCAAATCATAGGGGCGTTTGGGCAAGCTGATCTCTCTCTTTTGGCTCATATCACTTTCGTTTCTTACAGTTGCACGT